>NZ_JZWV01001455.1 GCF_000966975.1 Streptomyces katrae
GGCTGCACCCCCGCACCGACGGGCCCGGGCGGCGAGACCGTGGTCCTGCCGGCCGGTCCCGCGACGGCCCTGATCAGCGGCGGTGTCCGCCCCAACCGGTGGCTCGCCCTCGGCCCCGTCGACGCGGAGCGGCTGCGCGCCCTGACCCGGGCCGCCCGCCCGGAGCCCGCGACGGCGTCCTCGGCCGCTCCCTCGACGCGGCCGGCCCCGGCACCCGGCGCGGGGCAGGCCCCGGACTCCGGGGCGAAGCCGGCCGACGAACGGTACCTGGTGCGCACCAGCGCCGAGTACGTCGCCGAGCTGGGCGCCGATCCGCTGCAGGGCTCGGCCGAGCGCCTGTTCTGGTCCTGCGTGGCCGCGGCGGCCGGCTTCGCGCTGCTGGCCGTCCTGCTGACCCTGCTGCGGACCGTCCCCGAGCGTGCCGCCCTGCTGGCCCGGCTGCGCACCATGGGGCTGCGCCGCCGCCAGGGCGTGGCGCTGATCCTCGCCGAGGCCCTGCCGCAGACCCTGGCCGCCGCGCTCGGCGGGGCCCTGGCGGCGGCGGCCGCGGTGGCGCTGCTGGGGCCGGCCATGGACCTGTCCACGTTGGTCGGCGCGAGCGCCCCGACCGGCGTACGGCTCACCCCGGGGGCCGTACTGGCCCCGGCCCTGGGCCTGGCCGCCCTGGTCGCCGCGGCCGTGCTCCTGGAGGCGGCGACATCCGGGCGACGCCAGATCACCACCGAGTTGAGAGCGGGAGACCAGCGTTGAACACCGACCAGCCGACGTACGAGGAACTGCGCCGCAGGGCGGTGGCCGCGACGCGGTCCCGCACCCCCGCGGCGGACGCCGCGATCGTCTGCGACCGTCTGGTGCGGATCTTCAGCACGGACGGCATCGAGGTGCAGGCGCTCCAGGGGCTGGAGCTGACGGTCGCCCAGGGGGACCTGGTGGCCCTCGTCGGCGCCTCGGGCAGCGGCAAGTCCACCCTCCTGAACATCCTGGCGGGCCTGGACGTGCCGACGGCGGGCAGTGCGGCGGTCGCCGGCTACGACCTGCTGGAGCTGTCCCCGAGGGACCGGCTGCGCTACCGGCGCGAAGCGGTCGGGTTCGTCTTCCAGCAGACGGCCCGCAATCTGCTGCCGTTCCTGACGGCAGCTCAGAATGTGGCGCTGCCCATGCAGTTGAAGGGCGGAGGCGGCCGGCGTGGCGCTCGCGCCCGCCAGTCCGCCCGGGTCGCCGAGGTGCTGGACGCCCTCGGGATCGGCGACCTGGCCGGCCGGCACCCGGCGCAGCTGTCGGGCGGGCAGCAGCAGCGCGTGGCGATCGCCGTGGCGATGGCGAACGACCCGAAGGTGCTGCTGGCCGACGAGCCCACCGGCGAACTGGACTCGGAGACCGCGGCGACGGTCTTCGAGGCCCTGCGCACCGTCAACAAGGAACTCGGCGTGACGGTGGTGATCGTCACCCACGACCCGATGGTGGCGGGCGAGGTCCGCCGCACCGTGGCGATCCGTGACGGCCGCACCAGCAGTGAGGTGCTGCGCAGCCTGGTCACCGACGAGCACGGCGCGGAATCGGTCAGCGAACGCGAGTACGTGGTCCTCGACCGCTCGGGCCGCGTCCAGCTGCCCCAGAAGTTCCTGGCGGCCCTGGGCATGGAACACCGCGTGGCGGTCGACCTGGCCCCGGACCGCATCGAACTGCGGCCGGACGGCGACAGTTGACCCGCCGGTCGGAGGAACCTCCCAGCCCTGGGGCGGAGTTCCCTGGTTTGTACGCACCTTGGTGGCGCCACCAGGAGTTTCGTGCATTCCACCAGTGCGGAGTGACCTTGGTGGCGGAGCAGACTTCCTGGTGAGGGCCGCGGCTCGTCAGGAGAGCCGACGCCGCAAATCGAGGGGGAACCACGATGAGTGGTCAGTTGTACGACGGTATCGGTGAAGCCTTCGAGGGCTTCAAGACCCTGCCCGTCATCCGCTACGCCGAAGTACCGGGCTTCCTGGCCCTGGTCGGGGACGTCACCGGCAAGTCCGTCCTGGACATCGCCTGCGGCACCGGCTTCTACAGCCGGGAGCTCAAGCGCCGCGGGGCGTCCCGCGTCTTCGGTTTCGACATCTCCGGCGCGATGGTCGACGCGGCCAGGGCGAGCGAGCGGGACGAGCCCCTCGGCATCGAGTACCAGGTCGCCGACACGGCCACCCTGCAGGTCTTCGACGAGCCGTTCGACGTGGCCGTGGCCGTGCAGGCCTTCAACTACGCGAGCGAGGTCGCGGAGATCGAGCTGATGATGCGCAACATCCGGCGCAGCCTCGTCGCCGGCGGCTCGTTCTTCCTGTTCGTCCAGGACCCGTCCTACGACTTCGGCGGCCCGTCCCTGGAGAAGTACGGCTTCCTGTTCGAGTCGACCGGGAAGGACAACGAGATCGGGCGGGGGATCCGCCTCACCGCCCTGCTCGACCCGCCGGTCTCCTTCGAGGCCGTCGTCCCGTCGAAGGAGACGTACGAGCAGACCCTGACGGCGGCCGGGTTCACCGGCATCGAGTGGGTCACGCTGGAGGTCTCGCAGGCGGGCGTGGAGAAGTTCGGCGAGGAGTTCTGGGCGGACTACACCGGCAACCGCCCGCTGACCATGATCCGCTGTACCGCCGCCTGATCCGTACGCGATGACACCGGCCCGGCCTCGTGCCGGGCCGGTGTCATCGGTGCCGCCGGGCGTGCCCGGACGCTGGGGCGGGTGCTGTCACAAGGTCTTCACACCCCGTGCATGGTTCCGGCGCGGCCGCGCGACCCATGATCGGCGGGCCCCCCGTTCCCGACTCGTATCCGAGGAGCACCCC
>NZ_JZWV01001456.1 GCF_000966975.1 Streptomyces katrae
AACCTCGTCGTCGTCCTCGCCGACGACCTCGGCTACGGGGAACTCGGCGCCTACGGCCAGAAGCTGATCACCACCCCCCGGCTGGACCGGCTCGCCGCCGAGGGGCTGCGCTTCACCGACGCCTACTCCACCGCCGCCGTCTGCGCCCCCTCGCGCTGCTCCCTCCTGACCGGACTCCACACCGGCCACGCCACCGTCCGCGCCAACCCCTCCTCCGGCGGCCAGGGTTCCCTCACCGCCTCCGACACCACCTTCGCCCAGGTGCTGAAGGCCCGTGGCTACCGGACCGCCGTGATCGGCAAGTGGGGCTTCGGACCGGAGGCGGCCGGCCAGGACAGCCATCCCGCCGCCCGCGGCTTCGAGGAGTTCTACGGGTACATCGACCACGGCCACGCCCACCAGTACTACCCCGAGTACCTCTGGCACAACGACGTGAAGGAGCCCATCCCCGCCAACGCGGGCGGCGCGAAGGCCGTCTACGCGCCGGACCTGCTGGAGCGGCACGCCCTGGAGTTCATCGGCGACCACGCGGCCGAGCCCTTCCTCCTCCTGCTCACCCCCAACGTCCCCCACGCCCCCAGCGACATCCCCGACACCGGCGCCTACGCCTCCCGCACCTGGAGCGCCGCCGACAAGGGGCACGCCGCCCAGGTGAGCTACTTCGACGCGCTCGTCGGCAAGGTCGTCGACCGGCTGCGTGCCCTCGGCCTGGAACAGGACACCGTCCTCCTCGTCACCAGCGACAACGGCCCCCACGAGGAAGGAGGCGTCAACCCCGACCTGTTCGACGCGAACGGCCCGCTGCGCGGCTACAAGCGCAACCTCTACGAGGGCGGCGTACGCATCCCCCTCATCGCCTGGGGTCCCGGCCGGGTCCCGCCGGGCACCAGCGACCGGCCCACCCCCCTGACCGACGTCCTGCCCACCCTCGCCGAGCTCGCCGGCGCGCCCGCCCCCGCCGACGTGGACGGCCTCTCCGCCGCGCCCCTGCTCGCCGGCAGCCCCGACTCGGCCCGCCACGGACACCTGTACTGGTTCCGCGACGAGCTGGGCGTCACCAGCCGGGCCAACGCCCAGGACGCCAAGCGCGCCACCTGGCTCGCCGAGGCGGCCCGCCGCGACAACTGGAAGGCCGTGCGCTTCGCCCCCGAACGCGACCACAACCTGCCCGACGAGAAGTGGCAGGTGGAGCTGTACGACCTGAAGGCCGACCCCGGCGAGACCCGCGACCTCGCCGCCACGTACCCGGCCCGGGCCACGGAACTGGTGGCGCTGATGCGCTCCTCCTGGAAGGACCCCTACCCCCGCACCCCGTTCGGCACCCGCCTGACCCTGCCCGCCCTGGCCGTCCCCGGCGAGGCGTTCACCGTGACGGCCACCCTCGACAACGGCTCCTCGCGCCCCTGGACCGCCGCCGCGCTCGAGCTGCGCGCCCCCGCCGGATGGACCGTCGCCCCGGCCACCCCCGCCGCCGCGGACCAGCTCCCCGCGGGCGCCCGCCTCACCGCGTCCTGGCAGGTCACCCCGCCCGCGACCGCCGCCCCCGCGACCGCCTGGACGTTCACCGCCGAGGGC
>NZ_JZWV01001457.1 GCF_000966975.1 Streptomyces katrae
TTCACCGCCGAGGGCACCGCCCTCGCCCCCGGCGGTCCGCTCCGCTACCCGGCGACCGGTACCGTCCCCACCCCGCCGCCGGCCCCCACCCGTGACTCCTACCTCTCCGACCTCGACTGGATCAGCGCGGCCAACGGCTGGGGACCGGTGGAACGCGACGCCTCGAACGGGAAGAGCGCCGCCGGGGACGGCCCGCCGATCTCCTTCGGAGGGACCTCCTACCCCAAGGGCCTCGGCGTCCACGCACCCAGCGACATCGCCTACCACCTCGGCGGGGCCGCCGTACGGTTCACCTCGCTCGTCGGCATCGACGACTTCTCCGCGAAGCAGAGCTCGCTCGGCGCCACCCGGGCCAAGGTCTACGGAGACGGCCGGCTGCTGCTGACCACCCCGACCCTCACGGCGGCCGGCGGCCCGGTGGCCGTCGACCTGGACGTGCGCGGCGTACGCGTCCTGCGGCTGGTGGTCGAGGACGCCAACAACCGCACCTCCTTCGACCACACCTCCTGGGCCCTGGCCCGGGTCACCGTCTCCTGAACCGGCCTTCCGGGTGGCCTACACGGGATCCGCGGCCACCCGGAAGCCGATGTTCCCCGTCGAGCTGTCCGGGGTGTTGGAGCTGCGGGCCGCCACCCGGTAGCGGTTGCAGTAGGAGTCGTGGCAGAGGTACGAGCCCCCGCGCATCGCACGGGAGGTCCCCCCGCCGGGGGTGAACAGGTCCGCGCACCACTCCCAGACGTTGCCGACGGTGTTGTAGAGGCCGAAGCCGTTGGGGCGGAAGGACTTCACGGGGGCGGTGGAGACATGGCCGTCGGCGCCGGTGTTGAGCACCGGGAACTCGCCCTGCCAGATGTTGCACATGTGGCGTCCGCCGGGGGTCAGTTCGTCGCCCCACGGGTAGCGCCGCTGCTCCAGGCCGCCCCGGGCGGCGTACTCCCACTCCGCCTCGGTGGGCAGGCGGGTGCCGGACCAGGCGCAGTACGCCAGGGCGTCGTTCCAGGAGACGTGGACGACGGGGTGGCTCTGCCGTCCCGTCACGTGCGAGCCGGGCCCTTCCGGGCTGCGCCAGGTGGCCCCCTCCACGGCCCGCCACCACGGGACGCCCGCCACGGGAGGCGAGACGGCGGCCGTCGCGTCGGTGAGGAAGGCGCCGAACGTGAAGGAGAACCCGAACCGTTCCGCCTCGGTGACATGGCCCGTGGCCTTGACGAAGGTGGCGAACTGGGCGTTCGTCACGGTCGTGGCCGCGATCCGGAACGGCTCCACGGCCACCTCGCGGACCGGCCCCTCGGCGTCGGCGGGGAACCCGTCGGGATCGTCGGTGCCCATGAGGAAGCGGCCGCCGGGCAGCGCGATCAGCTGCCGGGCCACCCGCGAGGGCGCGGCCGCGCGGGGCGGCGGGGCGAGGGTGAGCACGGGGGCGTGGGCGTGGCCGGGGGTGCAGCAGTCGGGCATGTCGGCTCCGTCGGGACGGGGCCGGCCGGGCACCCGTGGGACGGGACGCCCGGCCGGCGCGGTGATCGGGTGGTCGGGCGGTGCGGTCGGCGTGCAGCCGGTCGGGCCCACGCGGCCCTGGTCGACGTGGTGGCGCGAGGTGAGGATTCCTGCTGCCACGGCGACGAGAGTAGGGGCAGCGGAACTCCGGTTCCATGTACGGCGGATGAAATGGGGTCCGGGACGGCGCCGGGCCGGGTGCGCGGTGGGCCGGCGCACAAGCGCACGGCGGCACCGGCTCCGTGCGGGGG
>NZ_JZWV01001458.1 GCF_000966975.1 Streptomyces katrae
GTTCCGGGCGGGTCCGGTGGTTACTTGGCGGCGAGGCCGCCGTCGCCGACCTCGGGCTTGCCCGCGGCCTTGAGGACCTTGTTGAGGAGCGTCAGGTCGTAGATGCCGGTGAGGTCGGGCTTGTCGAGGAGCTTGGCCTTGACGGCCCAGTCGGCCTCGGTCTTCAGCGTCGTGGCGAGCGGGTCGTCGGTGACGAGGATGGACTGCCAGGCCGGGTCGAGGACCTTGGCGTCGAGTTCCTTGCCGCTGTCGGCCTTGAGCTTGGCGTTGGCGGAGGCCTTCGCCTTGTCCGGGTTGGCGTTGATCCACTCGTTGGTCTTCACGGTGCCGCGCAGGACC
>NZ_JZWV01001459.1 GCF_000966975.1 Streptomyces katrae
CCGCGCCGTCCGCGAAGGACTTGCAGCGGCCGTCCGGGGCCAGCCCGCGCTGCCGGCTGAACTCCACGAACGTCGACGGGGTGGACATCACCGTCACCCCGCCCGCCAGGGCGAGCGTGCACTCCCCGCGCCGCAGCGCCTCGCCCGCCAGGTGCAGGGCCACCAGGGACGCCGAGCATGCGGTGTCCACGGTCACCGCCGGGCCCTCCAGGCCCAGGACGTACGAGATGCGGCCCGACACCACGCTCGCCGCGCTGCCCGTCCCCACGTACCCGCCGAGGTCGTCGTCGGAGGCGGCGGCCAGCGTCCCGTAGTCCTGCCCGTTCGTGCCGATGAACACCCCGGTCGCCGAGCCGCGCAGCGGCGCCGCGTCGAGCCCGGCCCGCTCCACGGCCTCCCAGGCCGTCTCCAGCAGCAGCC
>NZ_JZWV01001460.1 GCF_000966975.1 Streptomyces katrae
GCAGGGCCTCGCGCGGGGAGATCCCGAAGAAGGCGGCGTCGAACTCGGCCGCCCCGCGCAGGAACCCGCCCTCACGGACGTACGAGGTACCCGTCCGCTCCGGGTCCTCGTCCACGAGCCGGTCGAGGTCCCAGCCGCGGTCGGCCGGGAAGGGGGTGATGCCGTCGGCCCCGGACGCCAGCAACTCCCAGAAGTCCTCCGGAGACTCCACCCCGCCCGGGAAACGGCAGCTCATCCCGACGATGGCGATCGGCTCGCCCGCGGTGGCCTCCACCTCCCGCAGCCGGTCGTTCGCCCTGTCCAGGTCGGAGGTGACGCGCTTCAGGTACTGCAGCAGCTTCGCTTCGTTGGCGGTCTGGGGCGTGTTGGACATGCTGGAAGGTCACCCGGTTCGTGTGGTGGTGCGTGGCGGGCAGGCGTGGTGGAGGGGGAGAGGAGAAACGGGACCGGGGACGGGGACGGGAGCCGTCCGCGCGGGGACGGCCCTAGAGGGCCCCGTACTTCTGGTCGATGTAGGCGAAGACGTCCCCGGCGTCCGCGTCGTCGAGCTCCAGCGCGGCGGGTTCCTCCGCCCCGGCCGGGTCGATCTTCCCCAGCAGGACGCGCAGCCGGTCGGCGAGCTCCGTACGGGTGCCGTCCGCGTCGTCCAGCGCGAGGGCCGCGCGCTCCAGCCGCTCCACGTCGGCGATCAGCGCGGCGGCCGGGTCCGCGTCCAGCTCCAGGCCGGCGAGGAGCTGCCCGGCGAGGGCCAGCGGCGTCGGGTGGTCGAACACCATCGTGGGGCTGAGCCGCAACCCGGTGGCGGAGCCGAGCCGGTTGCGGAACTCGACGGCGGTCAGGGAGGCGAAGCCCAGCTCGCGGAAGGTGCGGTGCGGCTGGACCGTCCGCTTGTCGGCGTGCCCCAGGACGACCGCGGTGTGCACGCACACCAGGTCCACCAGGGCCGCCGTCCGCTTCTCGGGGGCCAGGGCGGCGATCCGCTCGCGCAGCCCCGCTCCGGCCGCGGCGGCGTCCGCGGCCGCCCCGCCACCGCGTTCGGCGGCCAGGGCGTCCAGCACCCGGGCGGCCTCGGGGACGCCCGTGAGGAGGGCGCTCGGCCGGCCGGCGGTGAAGTCCCGGGCGAACCTCTCCCAGTCGAGGTCGCCGATCACGGCCGTGGGGGCGCCCGAGGCGACGGCCCTGGCGACGGCCGGGACCACGTGCTCGGGGCGCATCGGCACCACCCCGCCCCGGGCCAGCCGGCCGTCCACCTCGCCCGTGCCGTCGGTGGCCATGCCCCCGCCCGCCCAGGCGCCGAACGCGATCGACACGGCCGGCAGGCCGAGGCCCCGGCGCCGCTCGGCGAGCGTGTCCAGACCGGCGTTGGCGGCGGCGTAGTTGGCCTGCCCCGGTGAGCCCAGCGTGCCCGCGACGGAGGAGAACAGCACGAAGGCGTCCAGGTCCGCGTCCCGGGTGAGCTCGTCCAGATGGCGGGCGGCGAGGGCCTTGGACCGCAGGACGGACTCGAACCGGTCGGGCGTCAGGGTCTCCACCAGGCCGTCGTCCAGGGTGCCGGCGGTGTGCAGTACGGCGGTCAGCGGCTCGTCGGCCGGGACGGTCGCGAGGAGCGCCTCCAGGGCGGCGCGGTCGCCCGCGTCGCAGGCGGCGATGGTGGTGGGCACGCCCAGCGCGGTGAGCTCCGTGAGGAGTTCGGGCGCTCCGGGCGCCCGCAGGCCGCGGCGGCTGGTGAGGAGGAGCCGGGTGGCCCCGTTCCCGGCGAGCCAGCGGGCGAAGCGGGCGCCGAGGGCGCCGGTCCCGCCGGTGACGAGGACGGTCCCGCGCGGCTTCCAGCCGTCGGCGGGAGCAGCCGTACGGGTCAGGCGGCGCCCGAGGACGCCCTGGGCGCGTACCGCCGCCTGGTCCTCTCCGCCGTCCCCGGCCAGCAGGGCGGCCAGCCGGTCCTGGGACCGGGTGTCCACCGCCTCCGGCGGCAGGTCCACCAGGCCGCCCCACGACTGCGGGCACTCCAGCGCCGCGACCCGGCCCAGCCCCCACACCTCCGCCTGCCGGGCGTCGGCGGGCCGCTCACCGGGGCCGGCCGCGACCGCGCCCCGGGTGACCGTCCACAGCGGGGCCGGGGAGGAGGCGTTGCCGAGGGCCTGGAGCAGCAGCAGCGTCCCCGCGAGCCCGCCGGAGACGGCGGAGCCTTCCGTACGGTCCCGGGTGTCGAGGGCGAGCAGCGACAGCACCCCGGCGAGCGCCGGGGCGCCCCGCTCCGCCTCCGCGAGGAACGCCCGGTACTCCGCCCGGCCCGCGGGGTGCGCGGGCACGGCCCGTACGAGCACCTCGGCGCCGTGCCGGGTCAGCGCCGCGACCACCGAGTCCGTCCAGGCGTCCGCCGTGTGCCCGGCCGGTACGGCCACCAGCCAGGTCCCCGACAGGGCGGGCGGGGCCGGGTCCTCCGCGAGCCGGGTCCACGTCGCCCCGTAAGTCCAGTCCGCCGAGGCCGACGCCTCCCGCTCCCGGGCCCGCCAGGAGGCGAGCAGCGGGAGCGCGGCGCGCAGCGCCTCCAGCGAGGCCTCGTCGTCCCCGGTGTCACCGAGGTCCAGGGCGGCGGCCAGGGAGGCGGCGTCGGCCGCCTCGACGGCCGCCCAGAAGCGGGCGTCGCCGGCGCCCCGGGCGGCGGCCGGGAGGGTGGTGGCGGTGTCGAGCCAGTAGGACGCGCGCTGGAAGGAGTAGGTGGGGAGGTCCACGAAGGGGGTGGGCGCCCCGGCGAAGAAGGCGGTGCGGTCGGCGGGGCCGCCGCCCGTGGTGAGGAGGTGGGCGAGGGC
>NZ_JZWV01001461.1 GCF_000966975.1 Streptomyces katrae
GTAGCTGGAACTCCCCTTCGCCAGGCCGACCCGGTCGGCGATCTGAGTGATCGTCGCGGGCTCGAAGCGGAGCACGGCCATGATCCGGTGGCGCGTGAGATTGGAGACGGCGCGCAGCTGCTCGTCCGTCGTGACGTGGAACGTCTCGGGAAGATCGTCGGTAGGCATGACAGCAATGGTCAACGATTCTTGACCATTGGGCAAGGGGTTTCGTGGAATCCCGAACTTCCTTCACCTGAAAGCGGGTTCGACGCCCGTCAGGCCGCAGCTGGCCGCCCACAGACGGGCGGCGGTCGTGGTGTCGGCCAGGTGCTCCCAGAGGGGTTCGACCCTGGGCGCGCCGCGGAGCCCGAACACCCGCGGGCCGAGCATCAGGCCGCCGCCCACCGCCGGGTCGAGCACGGCCCGCGCGGCGGGCCAGGCGGCGGCGTCCTTGCCCTGGACGGCGAGGCGCAGCGGCAGGCGGCTCAGGCGGGCGCCCGCAGTGCGGACGTGGACGGGAGGGCGCGAGGGGGTGAGGGAGTCGAGCGCGCCGCCGGGGTGGACTAGCACGCTCACGCCGGGGTGGACGAGCACGCTCAGCGTCGTGCTGCCGGCGGCCCGCAGGCGGCGGTCGAGCTCGAGGGCGAAGAGCATCTGGGCCAGCTTGGAACGCGCGTAGGCGCGCTTGGGCCGGTAGTCGTGCCTGCTCTGGAGGTCGTCGAGGTCCAGGCGTTCCGACTTGGCGGCGAAGCTGCCCGTGGTGACGACCCTGCTCCCCGGGGCCGCGGCGAGCAGGGGGGCCAGGTGGTGGGTCAGCGCGAAGTGCCCCAGGTGGTTGGTGGCGAACATCAGCTCGTGGCCGTCCGCGGTCTCCCGGCGCGGGGGGTGGTCGAGGGCCACGCCGGCGTTGTGCACGACCGCGTCGAGGCGGTCCAGCCCGAGCGCGTCCACACAGGCCCGGGGCGAAGCGGGATCGGCCAGGTCCAGGGTTACGTGCCGCACCGCGGCGCCGGGGACGCGCGCACCAATGGACGCGATCGCCGCCCCGGCCCGCGCCGGGTCGCGGCTGCCGAGGACGACCGTGGCGCCCGTGCCGGCGAGTTGCTCGGCGACGAAGTAGCCGATGCCCGCGTTGCCGCCGGTGACCAGGAAGGTCTTCCCGGCGGCGGGAGGCAGCCGGTGGACGTCCCACGGCGGGGTGTGGGGCACGGAGGGGGTGGACGGCATGGCGGGCTCCCGGATGTGCGCAGGGGTCTGGTCAGGGCGGCCCCGGCCCGTTCACCAGCCGGTACCTGCCCGCCCCCCACGGTCACGGAGCCCGCTCACAGCGCACCGACAGACCGCGGCCCCTGCCGACAGCCGACCGACAGCGCGCGCCCGCGCGGGTGTGCGAAGCCGTGGTGGCCGGACCCTCAGGCCCGGCCCCGCCCGCGCGGCCCGCCGGGCCGCCAGGAAGTCCAGGCGCGTTTCCCGGTCCGCCCCTGAGCTGTTCGATGCGGGCCACGCGCCGGCGCAGCGAGTGCCTGGTGGCCCAGCCCGCCTGCGCCGCCGACCCGGTGCCCGGCAGCCACCAGTGGACCGGCAAGTGCCTGACGCTGGACCGCTCGCCGCCGACCGCGTTCCACCCGCAAAAGTAGGGTCGTGCATACTTTTGCGGGCGAGGTACGGCGTTTCGGCTGGGCCGCACTGACCAGGGGACATCCAGACGTGGACACCGGTACACCGGCAACCGGCGCCTTCGGCGCGCTGCTGTACGGCCTGCGGAGGCGGGCGGGGCTGAGCCAGGAGGAGCTCGCGCACGCGGCGGGAGTGAGCGTGCGCGCCCTCTCGTACATGGAACGCGGACGCTCCCGGGGGCCGCAGCGCCGCACCGTGCAGGCACTGGCCGAAGCCCTTGGCCTGGACCCGGAAGGCGCCCGCGAGCTGGAACACACGCGAGCCTGGGCCGCCCGCGCCGGGCCCGCACCACGGAGGCCGCGCCCGCCGCCGCAGGACCGGACCCGGCCGCGCGGACCGCCACGCCGGATCTGTTGCCGCGCGCGCCGCGCGGCTTCCACGGGCGGGAGGCGGAGCTCGCCGCCCTGTCCCGGGCCGCCGCGGGCGAGGCGCCCGTCTGCCTGGTGGTCGGGCCCGCCGGGGTCGGGAAGACGGCCCTCGTACTGCACTGGGCCCACCAGGGCCGTGCCGGATTCCCCGAAGGGACGCTCTACGCCGACCTGCGCGGGTTCGGTGACACCGGCGAGCCCGCCCTGATCGAGGTGCTGCGCGAGTTCCTCTCCGCGC
>NZ_JZWV01001462.1 GCF_000966975.1 Streptomyces katrae
TCTCCGCGCTCGGTGTGCCGCAGGAGGGGATGCCGGAGTCGGCGAACGGCGCGGCCGCCCTGTTCCGCCTCCTCGCCGCGGAACGCCGCCTCCTCGTCGTACTCGACAACGCGCGGGACTCCGAGCAGGTCAGGCCGCTCCTGCCGGGCGGTCGCCGCTGCGTCACCGTCGTCACCAGCCGCCACCGGCTGCCCGGGCTGATCGTCACCGACAGCGCCACGCCCGTCGCCGTGGACGTGCTCGGCCCGGACGACGGCACGATGCTCCTCGCCCGGGTGCTCGGCGCGGACCGCGTCGGCGCGGAGCCGGCGGCCGCGCGGCGGCTGGCCGGGCTGTGCGGCGGGCTGCCCCTCGCGCTGCGGGTGGCGGCTGCCCGGCTGGCCCAGCGGCCCGACCGGTCGCTGGAGGCGATGGCCGCCGAACTGTCCGACGAGACGCGCCGGCTGGCCCTGCTGGACGTCGAGGACACCGGGGTGCGGGCGGCCCTGCGCGTGACGCTGCAACAGCTCCCGGCGGAGGTCTCCGGCCTGTTCGCCCGTCTTGGCCGCCACCCCGGCACGTACGTCGACCGGTATGCGGCGGCCGCCCTGGCGGACACCGGCCCGGCGGCCGCCGAGGCCTGCCTGGAGCGGCTGGCCGTCGCCCACCTCGTCACGGAGACGGCGTCCGGCCGGTGGACGATGCACGATCTCGTACGGCTCTACGCCCGGAGCCTGGACGCCGGTCCGGCCGCGCTGACGCGCGTGCTCGACCACTACGTGGCCACGGCCCTCGCGGCGATGGCGGCGGCCGAGCCCGGCAACGAGGACTGCTTCCCGCTGCCTGCGGACTTCCTGCCGCCCGCCGCCGTGCGGGAGTTCGGCGACCGCTCCGCCGCCGTGGCCTGGTACACGGCCGAGCGCGACGAGCTCACCCGGGCGGCGGCCGCCGCGCACGCCGCCGGACTGCACGACCGCACGTGGCGGATCGTCCTCACGCTGTGGCCGTTGATGGTGTGGCGGGTCCGCGACGGCTGGGTCCCCTTGCTGGAGACGGGGCTCGAGGCGGCACGCGCCGACGCCGACGCCCACGGCGAGGCGCGGGTCCTGAACGTGCTGGGCTGGGTCCTGACCGAGGAAGGCCGCCTTCCGGAGGCGCTCACCCACCTGCGGGCCGCCTCCGCACTGGCCTCCCGGGCCGGCGACGCGGTGGCCGAGGCGAACGCCCTGCTCGTCCTGGCCCTGGCGCAGGCGGCGCTCGGAGGGCTGGACGAGGCCGCGGCGGGGTGCGAGCGGGCGGTCGGGCTGGCGCGCGGGGCGGGCGACCGGACCATCGAGAGGCTGGCCCTGCAGCACCTCGCCCGGCACCGGGCCGACGCGGGGAGGTGGCGCGAGGCCCTGGACACGGCCGACGAGGCCCTGGCCCTCGACGACGCCCCCGGCACGGCCGACGTGCCCAGGATCCTGCTCCTCATCGTGCGGGGAGAGGCGCTGCTGGGACTCGGCGACGAGGCCGAGGGCATCGGACAGCTCGACCTGGCGGCCCGGGAGGCGGAGTCGTCCGGCAACGAGGACGCCGCGGTACGGGCGCTCGGCGCCCTCCTGAAGGCCGCGCCGACCCCAGAACTCCAGGCCCGCCACGACGCGGCGCTCACCCGCCTCACCACCCTGGCCTGACGGTCGGACGGACGCGTCGCCCAGCATCGTGAGGATGCCGTCGACGGTCCGTTCGAAGAGGGGGCCGGGGTCGGCAAGAGCGCCTTCCCGGGCTCGGGCGCCCACCCTGTCCAGCGAGCGTTCGCCCTGGCCGGGCTGAGGCAGAGCGGCCCCCTGACCCCGGCACCCCACCGGCTCCGGCCCGGGCGCACCGCCCACCGCAGACGCCGCCTGGCGGGCTGCGACGGCCCCGGTGGCGGCGTTCGACGGGCCCCGCACCGCGCGGAGGCACCGGGCCCTCAACTCCCCTGCAGGGGATCATGGTTCAATGCCGAGCGTGACAGAGTCCATACGCCCTGGCGGAACCTGGAGTTCCACGGTCGGCCCGCTGCGCCCCGGCGATCCGCGGGACGTCGGCCCCTACCGCCTCGAGGGACGGCTGGGCGCGGGCGGCATGGGGGAGGTCTTCCTCGGCACGTCGGCGAGCGGACGCCGGGTCGCGGTGAAGCTGATCCGGCCGGAGCTGGCCGCCGCCGCGCGCTTCCGGGAGCGGTTCGCGCGGGAGGCGGCCGCCGCCCGGCCGGTCGGCGGATTCCACACGGCGCAGGTCGTGGACGCCGACCCGGCGGCGGAACCGCCGTGGCTGGCCACCGCCTACATACCCGGTCCGACGCTGCAACAGCTGGTCGACGCCGAAGGGCCCCGCGACCCGGAAGCCGTGCTGCGGCTCGGCGCGGGCATCGCCGAAGGACTGGCCGCGATCCACCGCTGCGGGCTCGTGCACCGGGACCTCAAACCGGGCAACGTGATCGTGGCCGAGGACGGCCCGCGCATCATCGACTTCGGCATCGCGCTCGAGCCGGGCACCGACGCGCCCACCCGGACCGGATCGGTCATCGGGACGTACGCCTACATGTCACCGGAGCAGGTGCGGGGCGAGGCGCTCTCGCCCGCCGGCGACGTGTTCGCCTTCGGTTCGGTGCTCGTGTTCGCGGCGACCGGCCGCAGCCCGTTCGACGCGACGACGGTGCCGGCCATCGTGCACCGCGTCGTCACCGAACCGCCCCGGCTCGACGGACTGGCCGCCGCCCTGCGCGAGCTGGCCGAAGCGTGCCTCGCCAAGGACCCCGCCGGGCGTCCCGGAATGGACGAGGTACTGGCCCGTCTCG
>NZ_JZWV01001463.1 GCF_000966975.1 Streptomyces katrae
GGGTGGCGGGCAGTGGTGCTCGTGCCCGTGGCCGCGGCCCTTGTCGTGGCCGCGTCCCTTTCCGGGTCCGTCGTCGTGATGTCCGCCACCCCGGGCGGTCGCGCGGCCGCCGCTTCCGGCGTAGGCGTACGCCTCGACGGAGGCTCCGTCGTCGCCGGTGCCGACCACCGCGTAGGCGCAGCTATCGGCCACCGCCGGAGTGGTCGACAGGGTCGCCCACAGCAGGACCGGGACGGCCAGCATGCGTCTGGCTAAGGCTCTGTTCACCCGGGGAGCATGGGCTCGCGCGCGCCCGCGCACGCGGGACCCGGGAACGGTTCGCCCGAACGGGTGGAGCGCGGACCGGTGAGGTTTGAGACAGGTTCTGATCGCTTGTGATTGAACGCTGGTCAATTCCCAAAAGGTATTTGTCGGTTTCGGTGACGCCTGCGGCGGCCCCCCGGAGGCTTTGGTGTGTGACCAAGAACGGACCGGCAATTTCCGCTTTTGCTCGCCCTGTTGGGCAATGATCAGTACATTCGGCTCGGACAGGAGTCCGACCCCCGCCCGATCCCCGGGCGGACCAGGTACGACCACGACACGACGACGGCTTGGAGACCCCGATGGAACGCCCCGCCTGGGCCCCGCCAGGTATCGACATATCGGTGCCGAGCGTGTCCCGTATCTACGATTACTACCTGGGCGGCTCCCACAATTTCGAGGTCGACCGCCAGGCCGCGCGCCGGGCCATGGAATTCATGCCGGGCCTGCCCAAGATCATGCAGGCCAACCGGGCCTTCATGCGCCGCGCCGTCCGCCACGCCGTCGCCGAGGGCGTCACCCAGTTCCTCGACATCGGCTCCGGCATCCCCACCTTCGGCAACGTGCACGAGATAGCCCGCGCCGCCACCCCCGAGGCCCGCGTCGTCTACGTCGACCACGACCCGGTCGCCGTCGCGCACAGCCGGGCCGTCCTCGCCGGCGACGACCAGACCGGCGTCATCGCCGCCGACCTGCGCAAACCACAGGACATCCTGGCCGCCCCCGAGGTCGGCCGGCTGCTGGACCCCGACCGGCCCGTCGCCCTGATGCTCATCGCCGTCCTGCACTTCCTGGAGGACGCCGACCAGCCCTACGCCGCCGTCGCCGAGCTGCGCGACGCCCTGGCCCCGGGCAGCATGCTCATCCTCACCCACGCCTCCTACGAGGGCATCCCGCTCAGCGAGGACGTCGCCGCCGGGACCGTCGGCGTCTACCGCGACATCCGCAACCCGCTCGTCATGCGCGGCCACGAGGAGATCACCCGCTTCTTCGACGGGTTCGAGCTGCTGGAGCCCGGCGTGGTCT
>NZ_JZWV01001464.1 GCF_000966975.1 Streptomyces katrae
CTCGATGCCCGACTGGCGCCCCGACCGCACCGGGCCGCTCGCGGAGGGCGAGACCCCGGAGGACCCCTACGCCTTCTCGGGCTTCGGCGGCGTGGGACGCAAAGCGTGAGACTCCCCGCTCCGACGCCCCCGCCCGCGACCCCCGGCCAGGACCACCCGGCCGGGGGCGGCCGCGCCACCACCGCCCCCGCACCCTCCCCCGCGGGCGGCGGCGAAGCACCCGTCCCGCATCCCGGCCGCCGGACGTCGCTGCGCGACCCGCACCACGACCTCGACGACCGGATCGCCCGCTTCGCGACGATCTGGGGGCGGGCCATCTTCCCCGTCACGGCCACCTCCCTGACCCGCCCCGAGTTCGAACAGCACCTCGTCCCGCTCGCCCGGACCCTCACCGAGGCCCTGCACGCCCGCCCCTTCGACGCGAGCGCCGCGCAGGGCGTGGGCGCCGAACTCGTCGCCGTGCACTGCACCGACCCCGAGGCCCTCGCCGGCACCCTCGGCGTCATCGAGTCGTACCTGGTCCTGTACTGCGGCCCGGACAGCGCGGCCGGTGACGGCAGCGAGAGCACCGAGGAGTACCGGTCCCGCTGCGCCCGCCTCCAGCACGGCATCGCCGCCGGATTCGCCCGCGCGCTGCGCGAGCGGACCCTCAGGGAGCAGGAGGCCATCGCCCGCTCCGCCCTCACCGCGCGCATCGACGCCCAGCAGGCCCTGCACGCCAGCGAGGAGCGCTTCCGGGCCGTCTTCGAGGGCGCCGCCGTCGGCATCGGCATCGCCGACCTCGAAGGCAACATCCTGGAGGTCAACGACACCCTCCTCAAGATGTTCGGCGGCCTGGAAGGGCACGTCCGCAGCCGCAACGTCAGCGAATGGGGACACCCCGACGACACCCCGCACGTCTGGAAGATGTACGGGGAGCTCGTGCGCGGCGAACGCGAGCACTACCGCGTCGAGAAGCCCTACTACCGGCACGACGGCACCGTCCTGTGGACCAACCTCACCGTGTCCCTCCTGCGTGACGCCGACGGACGCCCCCAGTACCAGCTCGCCCTGATGGAGGACACCACCGAACGCCGGCTGCTCAACCTGCGCCTGCGCTACGAGGCCACCCACGACGCCCTGACCGGACTGCCCAACCGCACGCTGTTCTTCGAACGGCTGGAGAAGGCCCTGAACGCCGCCCCCGGCAGCCGCTTCGGCCTGTGCTACCTCGACCTCGACGGGTTCAAGGCCGTCAACGACAGCCTCGGCCACTCGGCGGGCGACCGGCTCCTCGTGGAGGTCGCCGACCGGCTGCAGAGCTGCGCCACCGGGCCGGGCGAGGTCGTCGCACGGCTGGGCGGCGACGAGTTCGTGGCCCTCACCACCGGCCCCGGCGCGCAGACCGAGGAGAAGGTCACCGACCTCGCCGTCCGCATACTGACCGCGCTGTCCACACCCATCCGGCTGGAGGGGCGGGAGCTGTCCGTGCGCGGCAGCATCGGCATCGTCGAGGGCGCCTCGGGCGAGCGCACCCCGGCCGAGGTGCTGCGCAGTGCCGACATCACCATGTACCGGGCGAAGGCGGCGGGCGGCAACCGCTTCGAGTTCGCCGACGCGGAGGCCGACGCGCGGGCCATCAC
>NZ_JZWV01001465.1 GCF_000966975.1 Streptomyces katrae
GACCAACGCCCTGCCGGCGGCGCTGGAACGCGGCGAGTTCTTCATCGAGTACCAGCCCCTGGTGCACCTCCACGACGGCAGCGTGCACGGCGCGGAGGCGCTGGTGCGCTGGTCGCACCCCCAGTACGGGGTGCTCGGCCCGGACCGCTTCATCCCGCTCGCCGAGCGGACCGGACTGATCGTGCCGCTCGGCCGCTGGGTCCTGGAGGAGTCCGTCCGCCAGGCCCGCAACTGGCAGCGCCAGCACGGCGGGACGCCCCTGCGCGTCAACGTCAACCTCTCGCCCACTCAGCTGACCCACCCCGGGCTGGTCTCCGACACCCTGCGCGTCCTGGAGTCCTCCGGCCTGGCCCCCGGCGCGCTGTGCCTGGAGGTCACCGAGTCGGCGCTGATCGGAGCCGACGACGAACTCCTCGAACCGCTGCGCCGGCTCGCGGCCCTCGGCGTGGACATCGCCCTCGACGACTTCGGCACCGGCTACTCCAACCTGGCCAACCTGCGCCGGCTTCCGGTCAGCGTCCTGAAGCTGGACCGCTCCTTCACCCAGGGCATGCAGCAGGAGCCGGCCGACCCCGTCGACGTCAAGATCGTGGAGGGCATCGTCGCCCTGGCCCACAGCCTGGAGCTGGCCGTGACGGTCGAGGGAGTGGAGACCGGGGCCCAGGCGGCCCAGCTCCGCGCCCTCGGCTGCGACACGGCCCAGGGCTGGTACTACGCCCGCCCGGGCTCCCCGGACCGCATCCACACCCTCTCCCTCTGCGACGCCGCACCCACCAGGTGAGGCAGGGGGCGGGGGCCGGACGGGGTGCCCGCGAGCGGTGTCAGCCCATTCCGGCCTCCGTTCCCCGGCCGGGCTCGCGGACCGCCGCGAGGACCCGCCGGTGGCGTGCGGTGGTGTCGGCCAGGAGCCGCTCGGCCACCGGAAGGCGCTCGGCCTGGTAACCGTCGAGGGCGTCGCCGGCCGGGGCCGGGCCCGCGAGGGCGGCGGCCAGGGTCCGGGCGAGGGCTTCCGCGTCCTGGACGCCGGTGTTCATGCCCAGTCCGCCGGCGATCGGGTGGACGTGTGCGGCGTCGCCGGCGAGGAGGACCCGGCCCTCGCGCATCCGGGCTGCCCGGCGGACGTTGACCCGCCAGCTGGAGAGCCAGGTGGCCTCCGTCAGCCGTATCCCCGCCATTCCGGCATACCGGTCGAAGAGCCGTTGGAAGCCCTCCAGAGTCGGCGGCAGCGGCTCCCCGTCCCCGTCGGTCTCGGGGGCCGACTGGAGCTGGAAGGTGTCCGTCCCCGGCATCGGGCAGAGCAGGATCCCCCCGCCTCCCGAGGTGAACCACTGGTGCCAGTGGTCCCGGCTCAGCCCGGGTGCCCGGACGTCCCCGACGACCATCGTCGGCTTCTCCTCCGTGTACCCCTCGAAGGGGATGCCGAGGAGCTCGCGGGTGGTGCTCCGGCCGCCGTCGCACCCGGCCGCGTACCGCGCGCGGACCGAACGCCCGTCCGCCAGGCGAGCCGTGACCCCGGCAGGATCCTGGGCGAGTCCGACGACCCGGGCCCCGTACTCGACGCGGACGCCCAGACCGGCGAGCCGCTCGCGCAGCACCTCCTCGACCTGCCACTGGCCGATCAGGAGGCCGCCGCCGTCCACGGGGGTGTCCTGCACGTGGGTCCCGTCGAAGTACTTGCGCAGGACCAGGCCCCGGGAGCCCGCGGTCTCCATCCGCTCTCCGACGCCCAGCCGGGCGAACACCTCCAGGCTGTCCGGGGTGAGCCCCTTGCCGCGGGACTCCCGGTGGGGGCCGGAGCGCTGGTCCAGGACGCGGACGGAGATTCCGCGCAGGGCCAGGTCGCAGGCCAGGGTGAGGCCGGTGGGGCCGGAGCCCGCGACCAGTACCTCGGTCGTCGACCCGGCCGTAGCCGTCCCGGCCGTAGTCGTCTCGGCCGTAGTCGTCTCGGCCGTCATCGTCTCGGTCATCGGAGGGTCCTCTCTTGTCGCCTGTCCGCCGTCGCTGAATCAAGGAAAGCGCCTCGGGAGAAAAAATGCAACCCAGTCAAGAAATTGACTTGGTTGCGATTCGGTCGTACGGTGGTGCCATGGAGAACACGACGGGTCTGCGCGAGAGCAAGAAACTGCGTACGCGTCGCCAGCTGGCGGCCACGGCGCTGGAACTCTTCCTGGAACGGGGCTTCGACGCCGTGTCCGTGGCCGACGTGGCCGCGGCGGCCGAGGTGTCCAAGCCCACCCTGTTCCGGTACTTCCCGAGCAAGGAGGACCTGGTCCTCGACCGTTTCGCCGACCACCAGGACGAAGCGGCGCGGATCGTGCGGGACCGGCCCGCGGGCCTCGGCCCCGTAGGCGCCCTCCACGACCACTTCCGGACCGCCCTCGCGGAGCGCGACCCCATCACCGGGCTCTGCGACCACCCGGACGTGCTCGCGTTCCAGCGCCTGCTGTACTCGACCGCCAGCCTGGAGAGCCGGATCGCCCACTACACGGCCCGCGAGGTGGAGCTGCTCGCGGCCGCCCTGGAGGCGGAAGAGGTGGAGCCGCTGTCCGCCCGGCTCGCCGCGACGCACCTGGTGGCGGTCCGTCATGAACTGGGCCGGGAGAACTGGCGCCGCATCGACGCGGGCAGCACGGCGGAGGAGGTCTACCCGGCGGCCGTCGTTGACGCCGACCGGGCGTTCGGCATGCTGGCCGACGGCCTCGACCGGACCCTGGGCCCCCTGATATCCCCGGCCTGAGCCGGCCTGAGCCGGCCTGAGCCGGCCTGAGCCGGCC
>NZ_JZWV01001466.1 GCF_000966975.1 Streptomyces katrae
GCCGGCCTGAGCCGGCCTGAGCCGGCCTGAGCCGGCCTGAGCCGGCCGGGCCGCCGGACCCGGCATGATGCCCGGTGCGGGGCCCGCCGGGCAGCGGGCCGGAGAGGCGGGTGTGCGGATGGCCGCGCGGTATGTCACCGGACTGGTCGGGGCGTTGGAGCGGTACGGGGAGCGGCCCGCGATCGGGGCCGGGCCACGGGTCCTGCGGTTCTCCGAGGTGCTGGACACCGTCCACCGGCTGGCCGGAGCCCTCGCGGATGCGGGGGCCGGGCGGGGCACGGGGCCGGGCACGGGGCTGGCCTGCGTGACGGGCGGCAACCGGCCCGAGGCGCTGCTGGTGCGGATCGCCGCGCATCTGCTGGGGGCCCGGCTGACCCAGGTGGTGACCGGACCCGCCGTGCACGGGCTGGAGTTCGTCCTGCGGGACTGCCTTCCAGGTCTGGTGGTGCATGACGTCCCGGTCCCGGTGACGGGCGTGCCGCTGCTCGGCCTGGACGACCTGCTCGCCCGGGCCGCCGGGCGGGAGCCCGCCGAAGTGCCGGTGCGGGCACGGGAGGAGGACGTGGCCCGGGTGACGTACACCGGCGGGACCACGGGCCGGCCCAAGGGGGTGGCCTCCACCTTCGGGGCGATGGCCGCCCGGGACGACAGGCGCGGGGCCGCGTGGAGCGGGACGACGCACCTCAGCGGGACGACGCACCTCTCGGTGACCAGCCTCGCCCAGCGGGCCGGCGGGCGGTGCCTGGAGCAGCTGAGGGCCGGCGGCAGGGTGGAGATCCTCGACCCCTTCACGCCAGGGGAGTTCGCGGCGGCCTGCCGGCGGCTCGGGCGGGTGTCCACCTACCTGACGCCCCCGATGGTGTACCGGCTGCTGGACGACCCCGCGACGGCCGGGGGCGTCCCGGGCCTGGAGGCGGTCTCCTACGGAGCCTCGGCGATCCTCCCGGAACGGCTGCGCGAGGCCGTGACCCGCTGGGGCGGACGGTGGCGCCAGGGCTACGGGATGAACGAGGCCGCCGTGATCTCCCGCCTCACCCCCGCCGACCACGAGGCGGCGGTGGCCGGCCGCCCCGAACTGCTGGCCTCCGCCCCGAACTGCTGGCCTCCGTCGGCCGCCCGGCCGCGGGCGTCGAGGTCCAGGTGCGCGACGAGCGGAACGCGGTACTGCCCGTCGGGCGCACGGGGGAGTTGTGGATCCGGTCGGCCGCGATGATGACCGGCTACTGGAACCAGCCCGGGCTGACCGCCGAGGTGCTGAGGGACGGATGGCTGCGCACCGGGGACCTCGGCCATGCCGACGCCTCCGGATACCTCTACCTGGACGACCGGGTCAAGGACGTGGTGATCGTCGACGGGGTCAACATCTACA
>NZ_JZWV01000206.1 GCF_000966975.1 Streptomyces katrae
AGATGTGTATAAGAGACAGGCCCACCGCCGGTTCTCCCGGGCCGGCTTGTGTCGCCTCGGTGGACTTCTCCGCCGTCCCCGTGCGCGCCGGGAGGGCGGCGGGGTGCGGCCGCGGGCCACCGGGCGTAGTCCCGCAAGCCCCGGAATATCCCTGACCGTTTGCCGTCGTGAAGGTCCTGTGCGGACGGCATCCGCCCTGGCAGGGCGGTCCGGCAGTGAGAACCCTCCGGAATCAGCCACCGGCGGCCCGTCGGCCCGCCCACGCGAGGGCGGGCCGACCGGCCGGTGGACGGCCGTGTGGCGTGCGGGCCGAGGTCCGAATCCACGCGGCGGGCCACCTTGCCCAGGCGGGCGCCTCCTTCTGTTTCAAGCCGGGTTCCAGCGATGCTCAGGCCGGGCTCCGTCGTCGGACGATCAAGATTGCGCTTCAGTAAACCGCGAAAGCGGTTTGTACTGAGGGCTCAAATCCGTACTGGCCGGCCTCGGAGGGCTGTGGATGCGGGGGAGGCGCCCCGCCAGGAGGCCCCAACCGACGAGATTCGGCCAACTTCTTGGTCTGTTTCCTGCCGTTTCACGCCACTCTTTGCGTCGTGCGACAAGAGGTTTTCTTGATCATCAGGTTGGAGTAGAGCGCTTCTTGACCCCCTCTGGCCATTGAAAGCGCAGGTCAGAGGCGTGCCTGAGGGGCGCGAGGGGGTGTGGTGGAGAGAAAAACGGTACAGCCGGTTTGGTATTGACAAACCGGCTCAGCTGTTTTTTGCTCGTTCCAGCGAACTTCGAGGGTTCATCCAAGGACGAAGCAGGGGAGTACGGCGTGGACATCGATGTACTGGGCGCACTGACCGTGCGGGAGAACGGGGTCTCGATCACTCCCACCGCCGCCAAGCCCCGCCAGGTGCTGGCGCTGCTCGCGCTCCACGCGGACCAGGTGGTGCCCGTGGCCGCGCTCATCGAGGAGCTGTGGGGGACCGAGCCGCCGCGCAGTGCCCGGACCACGCTGCAGACGTACGTACTCCAGCTGCGCGGCCTCATCAGCCAGGCGCTCGAGGGCACCGACGGGTCGCGTACCGCCAAGGACGTGCTCGTCACGCTGCCGGGCGGATACATGCTCAACAGCGGCGGCGGCACCAGTGACGTCCGCGAATTCGACCGGCTGGCCGGAATGGGCTACCGGGCCATGGACGCCGGGGACTTCCCCACTGCCGCGCGGCTGCTGCGCGAGGCCCTCGCGCTGTGGTCCGGGCAGGCCTTCGCCGACGTCGACGGCGGGGTCCAGCTGGACATGGAAACCCGGCGGCTGGAGGAGACCCGGCTGTGCGCGCTCGACCAGCGCATCGAGGCCGACCTGCGCCTCGGCCGGCACCGCGAGCTGCTCGCGGAGCTGACCGTGCTGGCCAGCCGCTACCGCATCCACGAGAACCTGCACGGGCAGTTCATGCTCGCCCTGCACCGCTCGGGCCGGCGCGGCGAGGCGCTCAGCGTCTACCAGCGGCTGCGCTCCACCCTGGTGCGCGAGCTCGGCATCGAGCCGTCCGCCGCCCTGCGCAGCCTGCAGCGCTCGATCCTGATGAGCAGCCCCGAGAGCCCGGCGGAATCCCCGGAGACGGCGCGCAAGCGGCTCGCCCGGGTCGGCTGACCCCGGGGGCGGGTGGAACGGCGGCCGATATGAGAAATCTTTGTCAGGTCTTTTGCAGAAGCTGCCGGAAAACCTGAGAAGCAATTTGCAAAGCCGGGAATCGGAACAGATTCGACGGGCCCGATCCACGGGCTGAGCACGAGGTTTGACGTTCTGTCGGAATCTTGTGCCGGGAATCCGCCACCTGTTCGCCCGTTTCGGAGGTCCGCTCGACGTCGGCTTGAGCGCCCGGTGATGTTGCCCTGGGCTGCCTTACCGTCATCGGGTCGAATACTGATAACCGAGAGTATCTCGACGAAATGTGGAGGGGAGACGGGGAGACCGTGGAGATTCAGGTTCTGGGTCCGTTGAGTGCCGAGGTCAACGGGGCATCGATCGTTCCTACGGCGGGCAAGCCGCGTCAGATCCTGGCGCTTCTCGCGCTCTACCCGGGCCGGGTGATGCCCGTACCGACCCTCATGGAGGAGATCTGGGGCACCAAGCTGCCCGAGAGCGCGCTCACCACCCTGCAGACGTACATCCTCCAGCTGCGCCGCAGGCTCGGCACGGCCATGGGGCCGGGCGCGCCGGGCACGGCCAAGGACGTGCTCGCCACGCGGCACGGGGGCTACCTGCTCCAGATCCCGCAGGAGTCCGTGGACGTCCACAGCTACGAGGCCCTCGCGGCGGCCGGCCAGAACGCCTTCGACGAGGGTGACGACGAGCGCGCCGCGGACCTGCTGCGCAAGGCGCTCGACCTGTGGCAGGGCCCCGCCCTGGTCGACGTACGGGTCGGGCCGATCCTCGAGATCGAGGTGCTGCGGCTCGCGGAGAGCCGGCTCGTTACCACCGAGCGGCGCATCGACGTCGACCTCCGGCTGGGCCGGCACACCGAACTCCTCGCGGAGCTCACCGAGCTGATGGCCCGCAACCCGCAGCACGAGGGCCTGCACTCGCAGGCCATGGTGGCCCTCTACCGGTCGGGCCGGCAGGCGACCGCCCTGGACGTCTACCGCCGGCTCCGCGCCCGGCTGATCGGCGAACTGGGGGTGGAACCCTCGCAGCAGCTGCAGCGCCTGCACCAGGCGATGCTGCGGGTGGACCCCGCGCTGGACGTGGTCGCGGGACCGCGGCGCAGCTCCACCTTCGATCTGTACGCCGCCTAGGTATATCAGGGAGCGGCCGGTCGGCCGGGCGGGGTGGTGGCGGGGCTCCAGCGCGGCTGGGGCCCGGCGTGAGCGGCCCTCCAGGGCCGTCGGCGAGGCTCCTGGCGACCCGGTATGTGTCGCCACGCCGGCGGACCAGGAGAGAGGCACACCATGCAGCGGCTCGAACTCACCGACCTGACCCGCATCCTGCGGTTCTGGGGAGGCGAGGAGGAGTGTGTCGAGCTGACCGAGGACGTCCAGGACCTCTACTGGGACGAGCTCGGCTACGACTCGCTCTCCGTCCTGCAGACCACCGGCTCCATCGAGCGCAAGTTCGACGTCCTCCTCGACGGGGAGCTCTTCGAACTGGGCGACACCCCCCGGCGCTACCTCGAACTGGTCAACCGCGTCCTGGGCAGCCGGGCCGCGGTCTGAGGCTCCAGTGGCGGTCCGTCCGGACTCCGGCGGATCGCGACAGGATCTGTGGCAAGCGCCGAGAGAGGGGTGTCCGATGTCTGTCGAGCGAGTGCACCGGCTGTCCTACGCGGTCGACGCGGCCGCGCCGGCCGGAGCCCTGTACGCCCTGGTGGCCGACACCGCGCCGTGGCCGCTGTTCCTGCCGGACACCGTCCACACGGAACGCCTGGACTTCGACGGCACCGTCGAGCGGTACTCCCACTGGACGGGGACGGACGGGCACCCGCGCCGGTCGCTGTGGCGGCGGGCCCTGGACGCCGGGCGGCGGCGCGTGGACTTCCGCGAGGAGCGTCCGGCCGGCCCCGTGACGGGGGCCGGCGGCAGCTGGCGGGTCGAGGAACTGGCCCCGGGCTGGTCGCGGCTGGTCCTGGAACAGGACCTCACCGTCGTGGAGGGCCCCGGGGCGGAGCGCGTCCTGGCCGAGGCCGGGGCCCGGGGGCGGGCGGCGGCCGACGGGCTGCGGGCCGTCGCCGAGCGCTGGCGGCGGCTCGACGGGCTGCTGGTGTCCTTCGAGGAGTCCGTGAGGATCCAGGGGCCCGCCGAACCGGTCCACGCGTTCCTCTACGAGGTGGGCGCCTGGACCGGACGGGTGGCGCACGTCGCGGAGGCCGAGGTGGTGGAGGACCGGCCCGGGGTGCAGCGCGTCCGGCTGGTCAGCCTGGCCGAGGACGGCACCCCGTATCCCACGGAGGAGGTGCGGGTGTGCTTCCCGGCGGCCGGGCGCATCGTCTTCAAGCGGTCCCGGCCGCACCCCCTGCTCGTGGCGCACGCCGGCGAGTGGTCCGTGGAGCCGGATCCGGCCGGGGTGACCGTGGTGTGCCGCAACGACGTCCTGCTGGACGAGAGCGCGGTGGAGCGGGTGCTGGGACCGGGCGCGGACCTGGAGCGGGCGCGCCGGTACGTGCGCGAGGTGCTCGGGCGGGAGAGCAGGGCCGTGCTGGGGCCGGCGGGGGAGTACGGCGGGGAGCCGGTCAGGGCCCTGCGGTCGGTGTGAACCCCGGTCGTGGGGCGTGTGCTCCCGGATGGGCCCGTGGCCCGTCGCCGCCGGCAGCGGCGACGGGCCACGGGTGCGTCAGCTTCCGCGCCCGGCCGACTCCAGTTCGCGCAGGACGGCGGGCGCGGCCAGACAGGGCATCACCACCCGCCAGAACCCGGACAGCGTACGGGGGGCCAGCCACTGGGGGTCGTCGCGGCCGAGGGCCTCGAAGCCGAGGGTGGCCGCCACCACGGTCGTCGCGACGTTGCGGTGGTTGAGCCCGGGCAGCAGGGCCCCCTCCTCCGCGGCCTCGACCAGCAGCCGGTACACGTAGTCGTGCCACTCCCTGGGCAGGGCGAAGGAGGACGGATAGGCCGGTTCCCGGTTCAGCTGGAAGGCGGCCCGGGCCACGACGTCCGACAGCAGCAGGCCGGCGAGTGCCTGTGAACTGTCCGCCATGCACTGGAGCGCCGAGGTCCGCCGCTCGTACACCTCGCGGGTGACCGCGCGCAGGGTCCGGGCCCCGGCGGCCTCGACGGCCTGCGCGACGGCCGCCTTGTTCTCGAAGTGGAAGTGGAGCGCGCCCGGGCTCACTCCGGCGCCGACGCTGATCATGTTCAGCGTCGCCTCTGCGTACCCGCGCCGTCCGAACACCGTGGCCGCTGACTCGAGCAGTGCTTGACGGGTTCGGACGGCGCGTTCTTGTTTCATCACGCATAGCTCCTGTATCAGTTTCCTTCTATTATTAAACCGCCCCGTTGGTATGGGAAGAGCGCGCCGACAGCCTCTAGTGGCTTGATCAACGGCGATTCGTGCCCCGCTGTGGCCTGATTCGAACCACTTATCGCGAACCTTGCCGCGATTTGCGGGCTTTGACAAACCGACGAAGCGGTTTGTATCTTCGTTGACGTTGGCTCGACTGAGCTTGAGGGAGGGGGGGCAGATGAACCAGCGGACGTTCGCTGTACTGGAACCTCACACAACCGCCGCAGGGGTGAACGGTGGGTTCCTACCGGCCGAGGGACTGAGGGTGCCACCGCACGCGCCGGCCCACTCGGCCCTGTGGCGGGTCCTCATCGTGGAGAGCAACGCGATGGAGGCGGAGACGCTGGCGCGCGGTCTGCGCCGGCACGGACACGAGGTGGACATCGTCGGCACCGGGAGCGAGGCCCTGCGCGGGTACGCCGACGCCGACCTGGTCCTCCTCGACCTGGAACTCCCCGACCTCGACGGGCTGGAGGTCTGCCGCGGCATCCGCGCCGCCCACGAGATCCCCCTCATCGCCGTCACCGCCCGGGGGAGCGAGCTGGACCGGGTCCTGGGCCTCCAGGCCGGAGCGGACGACTACCTCGTCAAGCCCTACGGCTTCCGCGAGCTGATGGCGCGGATGGAGGCGGTCATGCGCCGCGCGCGGCCGTCCAGACCCGCCGCGGCCACCATCACCTGCGGACCGCTGCGGATCGACGCGGGCACCCGGGAGGTGACCCTGAACGGGGAGCCCGTCGAGACCACCCGCAAGGAGTTCGACATGCTCTACCTCCTCGCCTCGCACCCCGACACGGTCATCCCGCGCAAGATGCTGATGCAGCAGGTCTGGGGCGACTCCTGGTCCCGCCGGACCGTCGACACGCACGTGAGCACGCTCCGCAACAAGATCGGCGCCAACTGGATCATCACGATCCGCGGCGTCGGCTTCCGGTTCGGCCAGGGCTGAACCCGTCCACACCGCTACGAGTCCACACCGCTACGAGCCGAGGGGGGAAAGACATGGCAGCGACGGCGACGTGCCAGGGAGAGGGCTGCCGCCGCCAGGCCGCCGACGGACGCTCCCGCCGGCGCACGGCCGACGGCGGGCGGCTGTGCCGGCCCTGCCGGGAACACCTCGACGCCGGCCTGGCGGAACTCGCGCACCTCTACGAGGAGTGCGGCAGGATGCTCGCCGGCGCGGCCCCCGGCAGCCTGCGCGAGCGGACCACCGGCGGCGACCTGCCCGGCCTGCCCTTCAACGGGGCCGCGGCCGACGTACGGGCCCGGATGGTCTCCGTACTGGGCTCCTGGAGCGGACTGGTCGCTCAGGAGCGGGGCTTCGCCTCCCCGGAGCGCACCGTCGCCGCCCTCAGCGCCTTCCTGCGCCGCAACGGGGACTGGCTCGCCGCCCACCCCGCGGCCGCCGAGGCCACCGAGGAGATAGCCCGCCTGGTGCGGGCCGGGCGCCGCGCCGCCTTCCCCGACCCCACCCGCAGCATCCGCCTGGGCCCCTGCCCGGAGTCCGGCTGTTCCGGCTCCCTGAGCGTCGCCGTCCGTACCACCGCCCGGGACACCGGCACCGACGCCGGCCAGGCCGTCGTGTGCGACGCCGACCCGGCCCACCGCTGGACCAGCGACCAGTGGAGCGGGCTCAGCCGCTCCATGGACGGCGAGGACCGGACCGCCGCCACCGAACGCTGGCTCACCGCCGCCGACATCGCCCGCCTGTGGCACACGCCGACCGGCACCGTCTACCGGCTGGCCAGCGAGCAGCGCTGGCGCCGGCGCAACCGGGCCGGCCGCACCTACTACAACGAGACCGACGTCCGGACCTGCTTCGACCGGCGGGCGGGCGCCCGCACCTGAAACGGTCTTCTCCCGCACGACCTTCCACAGCGGTCCGCACTCGATCCGGTAGGACCCGGATCGAGGCGTCTGACCGCGGTTTGACATTCCCTTGGCCGGTTCGCGAAGCAGCGGACCGGCCCTTGTGGAACCTGACCGACTCCTGAACCCCACGCCATTGAACGGCCGTTCGCACCCGAAGAACCTTGTAGTCAAGATCCGGTGCACTGTCTCCGGAGGCGAATTCAAGGAGACGTGATGGACGCCCCTGTGATCGTCGTCGGCGCGGGCCCCGCGGGCCTGATGCTCGCCGGTGAACTGCGGCTGGCGGGAGTCGCCGTCGTCGTCCTGGAACGCCTGGAGCGGCGTACGGGAGAATCGCGCGGCCTCGGTTTCACCACACGCACGCTGGAGACCTTCGACCAGCGCGGCATCCTCGCCCGCTTCGGCGACATCGAGCGCAGCACGCTCGGCCACTTCGGCGGGCTGCCCCTCGACTTCGGCGTGCTCGACGGCGCCTGCCAGGCGGCCAAGACCGTGCCCCAGTCGGTCACCGAAACCCACCTGGAGGTGTGGGCCGCCGACCTCGGCGCCGACATCCGGCGCGGCCACGAGGTGCTCTCCGTCCACGACGACGGCGAGGGCGTCGACGTCGAGGTCCGCGGCCCCGGCGGAACCCACACCCTGCGCGCCTCCTGGCTGGTGGGCTGCGACGGCGGGCGCAGCACCGTGCGCAAGGCCGCCGGCTTCGACTTCCCCGGCACCCCGGCCACCATGGAGATGTTCCTCGCCGACATCAGGGGCATCGAGCTCAAGCCCCGGATGATCGGCGAAACCCTCCCCGGCGGCATGGTCATGGTGGGCCCGCTGCCCGGCGGCACCACCCGCATCGTGGTCTGCGAACGCGGCAGGCCCCCGCGGCGGCGCGAGAGCGCGCCCTCCTTCGACGAGGTCGCAGCCGCCTGGCAGCGGCTCACCGGCGACGACATCTCGGCCGCCGAACCGGTGTGGGTCAGCGCCTTCGGGGACGCCGCCCGGCAGGTCACCGAGTACCGGCGCGGCCGCGTCCTGCTGGCCGGCGACGCCGCGCACATCCACCTGCCCGCCGGCGGACAGGGCATGAACACCGGTATCCAGGACGCCTTCAACCTCGGCTGGAAACTCGCCTCCGTGGTCCACGGACGGGCCCCGCTGAGCCTGCTCGACACCTACCACACCGAACGGCACGCCGTCGGCCGCCGGCTCCTGATGAACACCCGCGCCCAGGGGCTGCTGTTCCTGAGCGGCGCCGAGGTGCAGCCGCTGCGCGACTCGCTGAAGGAGCTCATGGCGTACGAGGACGTGGCCCGCCACCTCGCCGCCATGGTCACCGGCCTGGAGATCACCTACGAGGTCGGCAAGGGCTCCCACCCGCTGCTCGGCCGGCGCATGCCCCACCTGGAGCTGGCCGGCGCCGACGGCCCCACCTCCAGCACCGAACTGCTGCGCCCCGGCCGCGGGGTGCTCCTCGACCTGGCGGACAACCCGCGGCTGCGCGGGCGCGCCGCCCCCTGGGCGGAACGGGTCGACACCGTGACCGCCCGGCCGCGCGGCACTGCCGAAGGACTGCACGACACCACCGCCCTGCTGATCCGGCCCGACGGATACGTGGCATGGGCCGCGCCCGGCAGCCACCACGACCTGCCGATGGCGCTCGACCGCTGGTTCGGGACCCCCTGACGACCGGGGCCCCGGCGACCGGCACCCCCTGAGGCCGACGCACCCGACGGCCGGACGAGCACGTCAACCGGAGGAACCACACATGGCAACGCCGCAAGCAACGATCGAGCGCGCCCCCGCGGGGCCCGGCGCCGGCCGGGCCGCGCCGGCCGGCCCCGACGGGGAGCGCCGCGACATCGTCCGGGCGGCCCGGACCGTCCTCGCCCGCGAGGGCTGGAGGCACTGCACCGCCGAGGCC
>NZ_JZWV01000207.1 GCF_000966975.1 Streptomyces katrae
GGGCACTGCACCGCCGAGGCCACCGCCGTCGAGGCCGGGCTCGCCGCCGCCGACGTCGGCCGGCACTTCCCCGACCACGAGCAGCTCCTGCTGGGCGTCCTGCTGGACAGCTCCGCCTCCGTCGCCGCCTCCCTCGCGGCCGTCGCCGAGAGCTACCTGGCGGAGATCCACGACCTGCGCGAGGACCTGATCGCGCTGGGCCGGGCCTGGCTGGCGCCGCTGGAGGCCTTCCGCGAGCACTTCGCGATCGTCCGGCACATCAGCGCCGAGGTCACCCACCTGCCCGCCGAGGCCGTCGACAAATGGCAGGCCACCGGCCCCCGCCAGGCCCGCCGCGAACTGGCCCGCCGCCTCCAGCAGGTCGCCGCCCGGGGCCTGCTCGACATCGCCGACGCCGACCAGGCGGCGGAGCGTTTCATCCTGCTGGTCCCCTCGTCCGTCGTCCAGCGCTCCTTCCACGGCGCGCTGCCGCTCGGACGCGTCGAGGAGGACGCGCTCATCGCCGACGGAGTCGACGACTTCATCCGCCTGTACGGCCCGGCCTCCCGCTGACCCGCCGGCCCGCCGACCCCGCCGATTCCCGGAGAGAGTGGAAACAATGCACAGCAACCTGATCGTGGCGCGGATGGACGTCCGTTCGAGCGCCGAGGTGGCCAAGATCTTCGCCGAGTTCGACCGCACGGACATGCCGGAGCGCATGGGCACGCTCCGCCGGCGGCTGTTCTCGTACAACGGGCTCTACTTCCACCTCCAGGACTTCGCCGAGGACGACGGCGGCGAGCGCATCCAGCAGTCCCGCAACGACCCGCGGTTCATGCGCATCAGCTACGACCTCCAGCCCTTCATCCAGCCGTACGACCCGGAGACCTGGCGCTCCCCGGCCGACGCGATGGCCACCCGCTTCTACGACTGGACGGCGACGGAGTGATGTCCGCGACCGCAGAACCGACGGGAGGGCACCGCTCGTGGGCCGCCGGGTAGTCATCACGGGCATCGGGGTGCTGGCGCCGGGAGGCATCGGGGTCAGCGAGTTCTGGGACCTGCTGAGCTCGGGGCGCACGGCCACCCGGGAGATCACCCACTTCGACGCCTCCCCCTTCCGCTCCCGGGTGGCGGCCGAGGCCGACTTCCTGCCGGAGCTCCACGGGCTGACCGACCAGGAGATCCGCCGCATGGACCGCGCCGCCCAGTTCGGGGTGGTCGCGGCGCGCGAGGCGGTGGCCGACAGCGGGATCGAGCTCGCCGGGCTCGACCCGTACCGCACCGGTGTCAGCATGGGCACCGGCGTGGGCGCGGTCTCCAGCCTCGACAAGGCCTACCGGGCGGCCACCGACCACGGCCGGCTCGCGGCGGTGGACCACATGCGCGCCCCCGCCGACCTCTACGACCACTTCGTACCCGGCTCCTTCGCCACCGAGGTGGCCTGGGCGGTCGGCGCGGAGGGTCCCGCCACGGTGGTCTCCACCGGCTGCACCTCCGGGATCGACTCGGTCGCGCACGCCGTCGACCTCATCCGCGAGGGCAGCGCCGACGTCATGGTCACCGGCGCCACCGACGCCCCGATCACCCCCCTCACCCTGGCGTGCTTCGACGCGATCAAGGCGACGACCAGCCTCAACGACGACCCGGCACGGGCCTCCCGGCCCTTCGACGCCACCCGCCGGGGCTTCGTCCTCGGCGAGGGCGCCGCCGTGTTCGTCCTCGAGGAACTGGAGAGCGCCCGCCGCCGCGGCGCGACGCCCTACGCGGAGATCGCCGGCTACGCCTCCCGCTCCAGCGCCTTCCACATGACGGGACTGCGCCCCGACGGCCGCGAACTGGCCGAGGCCATCACGGTGGCGCTCGACGAGGCGCACCTGAACCCCTCCGACCTCGACTACGTCAACGCCCACGGCTCCGGCACCCGGCAGAACGACGCCCACGAGACGGCCGCCTACAAGCTGGCGCTCGGCCCGTACGCCCACCGCACCCCGGTGAGCTCGGTCAAGTCGATGATCGGGCACTCGCTGGGTTCCGTCGGATCCATCGAGATCGCCGCGTCCGTCCTCGCGATGCGCCACCACCTCGTGCCGCCGACCGCGAACCTGCGCACCCGGGACCCCCAGTGCGACCTCGACTACGTCCCGCTCGTCGCGCGGGAGCACCGAACCGATGCCGTCCTCACCGTCGGCAGCGGCTTCGGCGGGTTCCAGAGCGCGATGGTGCTGGCCCGGCCCGACAGGAGGACCGCATGAGCGCCCGAACCCTGGTCACGGGCATCGGCGTGGCCGCCCCCAGCGGGCTCGGGGTGGAGGACTTCTGGGCGGCGACCCGGATCGGCAAGAACGCCATCGGTCCGGTCACCCGCTTCGACGCCTCCTCCTACCCCTCGCGCCTGGCCGGGGAGATCCACGGCTTCGAACCCGCGGAACACCTGCCGGGGCGGCTCGTCCCGCAGACCGACCGGGTCACGCAGCTCGCCCTCGTCGCCACCGACTGCGCGTTCGAGGACGCGGGACTGGACCCGGGGGACCTCCACCCCTGTGACATGGGCGTGGTCACCGCGGCCGGGTCCGGGGGCTCCGAGTTCGGCGAGAACGAACTGCGCAAGCTCTGGAGCCAGGGGCCCAAGCACGTCAGCGCGTACCAGTCCTTCGCCTGGTTCTACGCCGTGAACACGGGCCAGATCGCCGTGCGCAACGACCTGCGCGGACCCACCGGCGTCCTCGTCGGGGACCAGGCCGGAGGGCTCGACGCCCTCGCCCAGGCGAGGCGCCGGCTCCGCAAGGGCAGCCGGCTGATCGCCGCCGGCGGCTTCGACGCCTCGATCTGCTCGCTCGGCTGGGCCGCGCACCTCGCCGCGGGCGACCTGTCCGTCAGCGAGGTGCCCGAACGGGCCTACCTGCCCTTCGACGCGGCCGCCTCCGGCTACGTACCGGGCGAGGGCGGCGCGCTGATCATCCTGGAGGACGAGGAGGGCGCGGTCGCCCGCGGGGCACGGGACGCCTACGCCGAGTTCGCCGGCTACGGCGCCACGCTCGACCCCCGTCCCGGCAGCGGCCGCGAACCCGGCCTGCGCCGGGCCGTCCTGGCGGCGCTCGCCGACGCCGGCTGCCATCCGGCCGAGGTCGACGTGGTCTTCGCCGACGGGGCGGGCGTGCCGCGGCTCGACCGGGAGGAGGCCGAGGCCATCACCGCGGTCTTCGGACCGCTCGGCGTGCCGGTCACCGCGCCCAAGACGACGACCGGGCGGATCGGTGCGGGCGGAGCGCCCGTCGACGTGGTCTCGGCGGTCCTCTCCATGCGGGAGGGGCTGATTCCGCCGACCACCAACGTGGAGCTCTCGCCCGCGTACGACATCGACCTGGTGGCCGTCCGGCCGCGGACGGCGTCCGTGCGCACCGCGCTCGTCCTCGCGCGCGGCCGCGGCGGCTTCAACTCCGCGGTGGTGCTGCGCGCGCTGGACTGAGCGGCCCGCGTCCGTCCTCGCCGCCTCCGCCGTCGGGGGCGGGCGCTCGGGCGGGCGCTTGGGCGGGCGCTTCCCATGCCCCGCACCGAACTCCCGCAGCCGGAAACACCGGTGCGGTACACCGATGAAGGGACCCCACGTGTCCAAGCAGGAATTCACCTTCGACGACCTCAAGCGCATCCTCCTGGAGGGCGCCGGAGCCGACGAGGAGGTCGACCTCGACGGCGACATCCTCGACACCGACTTCGAGTCGCTGGGCTACGAGTCGCTGGCGCTGCTCGAGACCGGCAGCCGGATCGAGCGCGAGTTCGACATCACCCTGGACGACGACATCTTCGCCGACCACACCACCCCGCGCTCGCTCGTCGAGGCCATCAACGCGAGCCTCAAAGTCACGGTCGACGCCTGAGCCGCGCGGGCCGGCCGGGCCGGCCCGCGCGGCCGTCCCGGCCGGGCCCACCGGAGCCGCGGCCCCTTCGAGGGGGCCGCGGCTCCGGCCTCCCGCCACCACCCCTCCGCCCCCACCCCCGCCCACAGAAAGGGAGTACGCCCATGGCCATCGATCAGGACCTCACCGAGACCCAGGTGATCGTGGTCGGCGCGGGCCCCGTCGGACTGCTGCTCGCCGGAGAACTCCGGCTGGCGGGCACGGACGTGGTGGTGCTCGACACGCTCACCGCCCCGACCTCGGAATCGCGGGCTTCCACCCTGCACGCCCGCACGATGGAGATCCTCGACAGCCGGGGCCTGCTGGACCCGCTCGGCGAGGTACCGCACGACAGCACCGGGCACTTCGGGGGCATCCCCCTCGACCTCGGCCTGCCCGGCCCCTACCCGGGGCAGTGGAAGGTCGCCCAGACCCGCCTGGAGGAAGTCCTCGGGGAATGGGCCGCCGACCTGGGCGCGGACATCCGGCGCGGTCACGAGCTGACCGGCCTCGCCGAGACGCGGGACGGGGTGACCGCCACCGTACGCACCGAGGACGGACAGCTGTCCCTGCGGGCCGCGTACGTCGTCGGCTGCGACGGCGAGAACAGCGCCGTCCGCCGGCTGGGCGGCTTCGAGTTCCCCGGCACCGACGCCGAACGCGAGCTGCTGCGCGCGGACGTCGCCGGCATCGACATTCCCAATCGCCGCTTCGAGCGCAGGGACGGCGGCCTCGTCATCGCCGCCCGCCGGCCCGACGGGGTCACGCGGGTGATGGTGCACGAGTTCGGGGCGCGGCCCCGGGCCGGGCAGCCCTCCTTCGAGGAGGTCGCCGACAGCTGGAAGCGCATCACCGGCGAGGACATCGGCGGCGGCACCCCGCTGTGGGTGAACTCCTTCGGCGACGCCTCCCGGCAGGCCTCCGAGTACCGGCGGGGCCGGCTGC
>NZ_JZWV01000208.1 GCF_000966975.1 Streptomyces katrae
TACCGGGAGGACTGGCTGCTGCTCGCCGGCGACGCGGCGCACCAGCAGATGCCGATCGGCGGCCAGGCCCTGAACCTGGGGCTGCAGGACGCCTTCAACCTCGGCTGGAAGCTGGGCGCCCGGATCGCCGGGCACGGCACCGACGCGCTGCTGGACACGTACCACGAGGAGCGGCACGCGGTCGGGCAGGGCGTCCAGAGCAACGTCAGGACCCAGGCGCTGCTGCTGCTCGGCGGGCCCGAGGTGGACGCGGTACGGGAGGTGTTCGCGGAGCTGAGCGCCAGTGAGAACGTACGGACGCATCTGGCGGGGCTGATCTCCGGGTTGTCCGTCCGCCACGAGGTGGGGGAGGCCGGGGCCTCCGGGGACGGCCGTGGGCTGACCGGTTCGCGCGTGCCGGCCTGGGAGGTCACCACCGCCGAGGGGAGCACCACCACGCTGGAGCTGCTGCGGCCGGGGCGGGGGCTGCTGCTCCTGCCACCGGGTGACGAGGCACGGCGGGCGGAGCTCGCGCGGGCGGCGGGGGCCTGGGGGGAACGGGTCCGGGTCGTGGCCGCGGATTCGGTGTCGGCTGCGGGTGGGAGCGGTGCGGCCGGTGTGGCCGGTGTGGCCGGTGTGCCTGAGGGGGGCGTTCTTGTGCGGCCCGACGGGTACGTGGTCTGGGCCGGCGGGCCGGAGGCGGGGGCGCTCGACGAGGCGCTGACGCGCTGGTTCGGGGCCGGGGGGTCCGGTGCGGGTGCGGGTGCGGGGGTACGGGATTCCGGTGCCCCGGTTGGTGTGGTGGCCGGTCCCGTTCCGGTGCCGGTCCGTACGGCCGACGCGGCTCTCGCCGGGGTCCGGCGGGGTGTGGGCGCGGAGCGGCTCACGGGCCGGACCGCGCTGGTCACCGGGTCGAGCCGGGGCATGGGCCGGGCGGCCGCGATCCGGCTCGCGCAGGAGGGCGCGCTCGTCGCCGTCCACTACAACCGGGACGAGGCGGCGGCCCGTGAGGTCGTCACCTCGGTCGAGAAGGACGGCGGGCGGGCCTTCGCGGTACGGGGCGAGCTGGGTGTCGACGGTGACGTGGACGGCCTGTTCGCCGTGCTGGAGGAGGACCTGCGGGAGCGGACCGGCTCCACCGACCTGCACATCCTGGTGAACAACGCCGGGGTGATGGGCGGGGTCGGTGCGGACGAGGTCACGCCGGAGCAGTTCGACAGGATCTTCGCGGTGAACGCGAAGGCGCCGTTCTTCCTGATCCAGCGGGCGCTGCGGAACATGCCCGATGGGGGGCGGATCATCAACATCTCGTCCGGGCTGACGCGGTTCGCCAATCCGGACGAGATCGCCTACGCGATGAGCAAGGGCGCGCTGGAGCAGCTCGCGCTGCACTTCGCGAAGGCGCTCGGGCCGCGCCGGATCACCATCAACTCGGTCGCGCCGGGGATCACGCGGAACGGGAACCCGGTGTTCGACATTCCCGAGGTGGTGGAGCAGATGGCGGGGCTGTCGGCGTTCGGGCGGGTCGGTGAGCCGGAGGATGTCGCGGACGTGGTGGCGTTCCTCGCCACGGATGAGGCTCGGTGGATCACGGGGTCGTTCGTCGATGCGACCGGGGGGACGTTGCTGGGGTGACGTTGTTCGGGGGCCGCTGCGCGGGGCCGTCTCCCCGCCCCGCCCTTCCTCCGTTCC
>NZ_JZWV01000209.1 GCF_000966975.1 Streptomyces katrae
GGATTTTGGCTCAGCCCGGCAGTCGTCTGCGGCTCGTCGCCGACGGGGCTGGATTGGGCGCGGCTTGACGTTTGTCTGCGGCTGGTTGTCCGCGGCTCCTTGACTCCGCCGGCGTGTGTATCCCACGCCGCCACGTCGGCGGTGGGTGGGGTCGGTCGGGGAACCCTCCTCGGCCGGTCCCGCCCCTTTCTTCGGAATGCGAGTGTGTACGCCTCGATGAGCATTGCCTCCGGCGCCCGGGCCGGGGCCCGTTGGGCTCTGGTGGCCGTGCTTGCCGCGAACATGTTGGTGGACGCCCTGGAGGTGTCCGCGACCCTGGTGGCGCTGCCGGCCGTCGGCAGTGGGCTGGGGGCCGCCGTCACCCGGGTGCAGTGGATCGTCACCGGGTTCGCCGCCGGGTTCGGCGGGGCGCTGCTGCTCGGGGGGCGGGTGGTGGAGTGGTTCGGGCGGCGGCGGGTGTTCCTCGCCGCGCTGCTCGTGTTCGCCGCCGTCTCGCTGGGCGGTGCGCTGACCGACCGTCTGGACCTGCTGGTCGCCACCCGTGTGGTGAAAGGATTCTGCGTCGCGCTGACCGCGCCCACCGGGCTGGCCATCATCGTGGCCTCCGTGCCCGCGGGGGCGGCGCGGCGGCGGGCCGTGTCGGTGTACTCGCTGTTCGGGGCCGCCGGGTTCTGTTCCGGGCTGCTGCTGTCCGGGCTGCTCACCGGGGCGGCCGGCTGGCGGTGGACGCTCGCGTTCCCGGCGTTCGTCGTGTCGGCGCTGTTCGCCGTCGCGCTGCGGGTCGTTCCGCGCGAGCCGGGCGTGCCCGGCGGCGGGGCGCGGTGGCGTGCAGTGGTGGCCGGGGGCGCGTTGACCTCCGCCGTGCTGCTGCTCGTGGACGCCCTGGCCTCCTGGCGGTGGGGCAGTGCCGGCGCGGCGGCGGTGGCGGTCCTGGTGTGCGTACGGGCCGAACGGGCCTCCCCGCGGCCCCTCGTGAACACCGCACTGCTGCGGCACGCGCCGCTCGTGCGCTCCGCGCTGGGGGCGGCCGCGCTCAACGGCTCGTACGTGAGCTTCCTGCTGGTGGCCGCGCTCGATCTGCGGCGCGGCGGGTGGAGTGCCTGGGAGACGGCCCTCGGGTTCCTGCCCGCCGGGGCGCCCCTGGCCCTGACCGCCCTGCACTCGGGGCGGATCGCCGCCCGGCTGGGCCCGGCCCGGGCCGTGGCCGCCGGCGCCCTCGCCGCCCCGGCCGGATACGCGCTCTACCCGCGCTCAGGCGCGGGCGGTGCGCAGTATGTCGAACTGTTGCCCTCCATGTCCCTCGTCGGACTCGCCTTCGTGCTCGCCTTCACCGCGCTGCACCTCCAGGCGACCGGCTCCCTCCCCTCCGGCCTCCAGACGGCGGCCGGCGGGCTCTACCAGACCTGCGTGCAGCTCGGCGCGGCGCTCACCCCCGCGCTGACGGCGGCGCTGTACGCGGCCTCCGGCCGGAGCGCGGCGCTCTGGCTGGTCACCGCCGTCGGCGTGGCCGGCGCGGGCGTCGCCCTCGCCGGACTCGCACACCCTTCGAACGACCCGTCCTGAGAACCGCCGGAGTCCCTCTCCCTCCCGCGGTGCCCACCTCGACCAGGAAAGCATCATGACCACACTTCACATGTCGCAGACATACGAGACAGAGAACGGCCTGGTCCACATGACCCGGCCCGACATGGCCGTCCTGGCCACCGCCGGACTGCGCGAGCGCACCCGGATCCTCGAGCAGTACGTGCGCGAGGAGCTCGGCCGGATCCTCGGCATCGAGCCGCACCTCGTCGACACCACGGGCCGCCCCATGGGCTGCCTCGGCATCGGCTCGATCTCCGGCATCGAACTCCAGTACCGGATGGAGGCCACGCTCGGAGTCGACGTGAACCTGCAGCGGCTGCTGCTCGCCAACAGCGCCCAGGAGCTCATCGACTGCCTCGCCGGACAGCTCGGCCCCGAGGCCCACCTGCACGGGGCAGCGGTGCCGGCATGACGACTACCGCTCTGCTGCCGGCCGCCCGCCCGGTGGTGAACCACCAGGGTCTGGACCGGCCCGACTTCACCCTCTCCGCCGACCGGGTCGACCTCTGGCTGATCCGCCGCCCCACCGGGGCGGACGCCGACGCCCTCGCGGTCGGCGAACTCGACGCGGAGGAGCGCAAGCGCGCCGACGCCTTCATCCGCCGTTCGGACGGCATGCTCTACGCCGCCGCGCACGTCGCGGTGCGGCGGCTGCTCGGACGTTACACGGCGACCCTGCCCCAGGACGTCCGCTTCATGCGCGAGCCCTGCCCCGGCTGCGGCGAGGCGCACGGCCGCCCGGCGCTGTCGCCCCCGCCGCCGCCCCTGCACTACTCCCTCTCGCACAGCGGGGGAGTGGCCATGGTCGGCGTCGGAACCGTTCCGCTCGGCGTTGACGTGGAGAAACTCCCCGGCGCCGAGACGGTGGACATCTGCTCCAAGGCGCTGCACCCCGACGAGCAGATCGAAATAGCCGAGGCCGGGACCGGCGACGCGCGCAGGCACCTGTTCGGCCAGATCTGGACGCGCAAGGAAGCGTTTCTCAAGGGGCTTGGGACAGGGTTGAGCCGCTCGCCCGCCGAGGACTACCTGGGCACCGACCTGGACCGGCACCCCGAGGGCTGGACCATGGTCGGCGTTCCGGCGGACACGACCCACGCCGCCGCGGTGGCGGTCAAGGGCCAGGCTCCGAAGGTCGTCAACGTCAGGTGGGTGCCCGACACCTGGCTGGCCGCAGGCAACACCGTGTGCGGCGCCGCCGCCCCCGGACCGAACGACACGGTCCTCGCCAGTTGAACCGCAAGTAAGGACGTGACCGGATGACCCGCACCGCCTTCCTGTTCCCGGGCCAGGGCTCCGAATGCGCCGGCATGGGCAAGGAGCTGATCGCCCAGCGGCCCGACCTGGCCGACACCTACTACCGCACCGCCGACGACCTGCTCGGGTTCCCGCTGTCCCGGCTGTGCGTGGACGGGTCCCCCCGGGACCTGGAGGACCCGACGGTGGCGCAGCCGGCCGCCTTCCTGACCAGCATGGCCGTACTGGAAGTGCTGCGCGGCCGGGGCCTGGAGCCGGACGCGGTGGCCGGCCACAGCCTGGGCGAGTACGCGGCGCTGGTGGCCGCGGGCGCCCTGGAGTGGACCGAGGCGCTGTGGCTCGTGCGGCTGCGCAGCGAACTGGTGGCCACCGTCGGGGACCGGGTCGGCAGCGCGACGGCCGCGGTCATCGGCCTGAGCCGCCCGGACCTGACGCGCCTGTGCGCCGAGACCCGGGCGGCCACCGGCCAGGTGGTGGAGGTGGCCGGGGACAACGAGCCCCGGCAGACCGTGGTGTCGGGGCAGGCCGAGGCGGTGGCCCGGGTGGCGGAGGAGGCCCGGGCGGCCGGGGCGCGGGTGGAGTGGCTGCGGACCGGCGGTCCGTTCCACTCCAGCCTGCTCGGCGAGGCCGAGGCGGAGTTCACCGAGACGCTGATCGCGACCGAGTTCCGCGACCCGGCCGTACCGCTGGTCTCCGGTGTCACGGGCGGGTGGGTGACGACGGCCGCCGAGGCCGTCGTCGCCCTGCGCGGCCAGCTCACCAGCCCGGTGCGCTGGACCGGGGCGGTGGAGACGCTCGCCGCCTCGGGCACGGACCGGTTCGTGGAGGTGGGCCCCGGCCGGGTGCTCGGCGGGCTGGTCCGCCGGATCCTGCCGGGGGCCCGCGTCCACAGCACGCACACGCCCGAACGGCTGGCGCGGGCCGTGGACGACCTGAGCGCCACCACGGTCTGACCGGCCGCCCCGGTCCGCGCGGGCACGCACGTCAGACCCGCCGCCGTGGACGGCGGCGGGAGGTCACGAGACGAGGAGCAGTCCATGGACACGCATCCGGAAGCCGGCCGGCTCATCCACGTGGTCAAGGGGCGGCCCGACGCCGAGGAACTGGCGGCGCTGACCGCCGTCGTCCTGGCCCGGGCGGCGGCGTACGAGGGCCAGCACGGCGGCACCGCCGGCTGCGGGCCCACCCTGGCGGGCTGGCGCTGCCCACAGCAGCCCCGGGCCTTCCACGGCGCGCGCACCTGGCGGGAGAACCCCGCCGGTACGCGCCCGGCCTGACCGGGCCGGGATCCGGCCGCGCCACCCGCGCCGGCCGGATCCGGCCCGGTCCGACAGGACACCACCCGGGGCCGTACCGCCCCGCGGCCCCCTCGTGGACGCCCGGCCACATCGCCGGCCCGGTCAAGGAGTTCGCGGGCGGACGCTCCTGACCGCGGTATCCCGTGAGTCCGCCCACAGGAGAGGGCCATGCCATCGAGCTACGACGACATCGCGGAGCTGCGCGACCAGATACGGATGCTGCGCGACCGCGCCGAGCTGCGGGAGCTGTTCGACCGCTACGTCACCGCCCTGGACACCTTCGACGGGACCGGCCCCGACGAGGCCCGGTTCGCCGCGCTGTTCACCGAGGGCGCCACCTTCGCCTACCCGATCGGCGTGTGCACGGGAGTCGAGGCCTTCGCCGCCCTCCAGCGCGAGGCCCGGGGGCGGTGGGCGCGCACGCACCACGTGAGCACCAACCACTCCATCACCCTCGACGGGGACCGGGCCGTCGTCCGTGCCCAGCAGGTGACCACCCACGTCCACCACCCCGGGGCGGGGCCGGCCGCCCACTTCGACGTCGGCGGGCACACCGAGGCCCGTGCCGTGCGCACGGCGGACGGCTGGCGGCTGAGCCACGTCGCGTTCCGCGTCGTGTGGGACTCCGGCGTCCGGCTGCCCGAGCTCGCGGGAGTCCGGCTGTGAGCACCGGATGAACGCCGTGCGCACCGCCGGCCGCCGGGTCCCCGCGCGGCAACCCCTACGCGGCCCCCGGCGCGGCGTCCGGCCGCGGCCGGCGCCGCCCCTGACCGCGCTCCTGCGCCGCAGGGCCGCCTGGGGGCTCGCCCTCACCCGGGCGCGGGCCCTCACCGCCCCGAAACGCACCGTCTAGAGCCCGCCGGGGACCCCGGCGGGCAGCCGATCCAGTTCCGGAGACCCCTCATGGCCCTCGCCCCGTCCACCGCCGCGCCCCCGGTGCGGTCCGTCGTCCTCGACGCGGACGGGATCCCGCTGTCCGGGCTGCTCGCCCTGCCCGCGGACCCCGTGCCCCGGGCCGTGGTGGTGGCCCTGCACGGGGCGGGGATGAGCGCGGGCTACTTCGACAGCCGGGTGCGGCCCGGGTTCTCCCTGCTGGAGCTCGGGGCCTCGCTGGGCTTCGCCGTCCTCGCCCTGGACCGGCCCGGCTACGGGGCCTCGGCGGCTCCCCTGCCCGGCGGGCTGCCCCTCGCCGGGCAGACGGACGCCCTGCTCGCCGCCCTCGACGGGTACGCCCGGGGGCACGAGCTCGGCGCCGGCTTCTTCCTCGTCGCCCACTCCAACGGCGGCCGCCTCGCGCTGTCCGCGGCGGCCGCCGCCCGGGGCAGGGCCGCGCCGCTGGGCGTGGACCTGTGCGGGGTCGGGCGCCACTTCGCGGTGGAGCCCGGGCAGTTGCCCGGGACGGACTTCGCCGGCCAGTGGCGCCGGCACTGGGGCGCGCTGCGCTTCTACCCGCCGGAGGCTTTCCGGGCCTGCTCCGGCCTGGTGCGCCCGGTTCCCGCCGAGGAGGCCCGCGAGACCCCGCTGTGGCCGGGAATGTACCCCGCCGTGGCAGCCGGAGTACGGGCTCCGGTGCGGTTCACCTTCGCCGAACAGGAGCTCTGGTGGAGGCAGGACAGCGCGGCGATGGAGGAACTGCTGAGTCCGCTGATGGGGGCCTCCACAGAAGTGGTCATCCAGCCCCATGCTGGACACAACACCAGCCTCGGCTGGGCCGCCCGCGCCTATCACCTGCGGGTCATGGCCTTCCTGGAGCAGTGCCTGCTCGCCCGCGACCCGGGGGGTGAGCGGGTCCCGGTCACAACTGACCGGGAAATGAACAAGGTTGACCGGAATCTGACATAGATCCTGTTGACCAACAGATGGGTACCAACGAGGCTTTTCGTGAGCATCCCGTGACGTGTACCGAAGTCCGTCATACCGGGACACGTCAACTCGGACTCTCGCAAGTCTGTTTGATTAATCAAACTGTTTGATTCATCAGATCATTCCGCAAAGGAACACACATGAGTGACGTGAAGGACCTGGTGCAGGTCGCCGGCATCATCGACGCCGAGGAGGCCAAGCTGCTGGCCGAGGAGGGCGTCGACTGGTTCGGCTTCCCGCTCCGCCTCCCGTCGGGCAAGGACGACATCTCCGAGGCCGCCGCCACGGAGATCATCGCCGGCCTGACGGCTCCCCAGGAGGGCGTCCTCATCAGCTACATGGTGGACGCCGACGAGATCAGCGAGTTCACCACGCAGCTCGGCGTCAAGGCCGTCCAGCTCCACGGCGACGTCACTCCGGAGGAGCTGCGCAAGCTCAAGGCCATCCGCCCCGACCTCTACGTGCTCAAGAGCCTGGTCGTGAAGGAGGACAACGCCGAGGAGCTCCTCCAGTTCGTCGACGAGGTCGCCGAGTTCGTGGACATGTTCATCACCGACACCTTCAACCCGGCCACCGGTGCCAAGGGCGCCACCGGCCTCACCCACGACTGGAACGTCAGCGCCGAGCTCGTGCGCCGTTCCCCCAAGCCGCTGATGATGGCCGGCGGCCTGAGCCCGGAGAACGTCGCCGACGCGATCCGCTTCGTCAAGCCCGCCGCCGTCGACGCCCACAGCCTCCTTGAGGGCGAAGACCGCCGCAAGGACCGCGCCAAGGTCGCGAAGTTCGTGGCCGAGTCGCGGAAGGCCTTCGCCGAGATCGCCAACGCCTGATCTCGGCACCCGACCCACACGGTTGCGGTTCCCGGGGTCCTCAGGGCCCCGGGCCCGGCCGCAGCACGTCTCCAAGACCGACGAGAAGCAGGTTTCTCATGGCGACCGGCCACCACAACGTCCACCCGCTGCCGCAGACCAACCAGCTCCGCGCCATGCACACGATCATCCGTGACCGCAGAGCCTCCCGCGCGGACTTCGTGTTCTACTCCCGGCGCATCATCCGCCTCCTGCTCGAATCGGCGCTCGACCAGCTGCCGTTCGACCAGCACGAGGCCATCACGCCGGTCGGAGAGACGTACGAGGGCCTGAGACTCGGCCCCCAGCTGTGTGCCGTCCCCGTGGTCCGGGCCGGCGACTCCATGCTCGACGAGCTGCGCCAGGTGATCCCCGACATCACCGTCGGCAAGCTGCTCATCCAGCGGGACAAGACCACCAAGCTCCCGCACCTGTACTACAAGAACTTCCCCGAGGACATCGCCGACCGGCACGTCCTGCTCCTGGAGCCGATGCTGGCCACCGGCGGCAGCGCCAAGGCCGCCATCGAGGTCCTCCTCGACGCCGGCGTGGAGGAGGGGAACATCGTCTTCGTCAACTTCCTCGCCTCCCCCGAGGGCATCGAGGCCGTCCACGCCAAGTACCCCCTCGTCAAGATCGTCACGTCCTCGATCGAGCAGCGCCTCAACGAGAACGCGTTCATGATCCCGGGCATCGGAGACTTCGGCGACCGCTACTTCGGAACGACAGATTCGGCAGTGGCCTGATGAAGAGCAGCCGTACCGTTGTCGACTCCGCGCTGACGGCACTCGCGCCGGCGATCTGGGGGTCCACGTACCTGGTCACCACGGAGCTGCTGCCGGAGGGCCGGCCGCTGCTGGCCTCCCTGCTCCGTGCCCTGCCCGCCGGCCTGATCCTGGTGATCATCGGCCGCAAGCTGCCCAAGGGCATCTGGTGGTGGCGCGCCCTGGTCCTCGGCGTGCTGAACATCGGCGCCTTCTTCTACCTGCTCTTCGTGGCCGCCTACCACCTGCCGGGCGGCGTCGCGGCGCTGGTGATGTCCATCCAGCCGATGATCGTGCTCCTGCTCGGTGCCGCCCTGCTGAAGGACAAGATCAAGCCGATCCACCTGGTCTCCTGCGCCCTCGGCGCGGCCGGGGTGGCCCTGCTGGTCCTCCAGCCGAACGCCGGGCTCAACGCCACCGGTGTGATCGCCGGTCTGCTGGGCGCGCTCAGCATGGCCTCCGGCATCGTGCTCACCAAGCGCTGGGGACGCCCCGAAGGCGTGGGCCTGCTGCCCTTCACCGGCTGGCAGCTCACCGTCGGCGGCCTGGTCCTGCTCCCGATCGCGCTGATCGGCGAGGGCCTGCCGAGCGAGATCACCGGAAAGAACCTCCTGGGCTTCGCCTACCTCGGCCTCATCGGCGCCCTGTTCGCCTACGCGATCTGGTTCCGCGGTGTGGCCCGGCTGCCCGCCCTGGCGGTGTCCTTCCTGAGCTTCGCCTCGCCCCTGGCGGCCACCCTGCTCGGCTACTTCGTCCTCGACCAGTCGCTCTCGCCGATCCAGCTCCTCGGAGCGCTGACCGTGGTCGCGTCCGTGATCCTGGCCCAGCCGCGCAAACCCAAGGCCAAGCCCGAGGCCGAACCGGTCCGACAGACCTCGCGGGAGTCCGTCCAGGCGTAAGCCGCGGACACCCGCCCGAGACTCCCCGCCCGCCCCCGCCCCCGAGGCGGGCGGGGAGCGGTGGTGGCACACCGCGGCCTCCCCCGTCCGCGGTGTGCCACCAACCCCCCCTGCACGAACGACTCGTGAGAGGACCCAAGCGGTGCCCCACATCCACATCAGGCACTACCCCCGGGACTTCACGGCCGAGCAGCTCCGGGCGATCGACGAGGCGGTCACCGCCGCCGTGACGAAGACCTTCGCCACCGGCGAGGACACCGTCTCGATCTCCGTGGAGCCGGTCAGCCCGGAGGACTGGGAGGCCCAGGTCCTCTCCGAGATAGCGGCCCGCCCGGATCTGCTGGTCAAGCGACCCGGCTACCTGAACGAGAGTTGAGAGAGACCCGATGAGCGCAAGCAGCGGCATCCCCGTCGTCTACACCGAGGAAGTCCGCGAGGCCCTCCACGAGGGCAAGGCCGTCGTGGCCCTCGAGAGCAACGTCATCACCCACGGCCTGCCCTACCCGGACAACGCGGCCACCGCCCGCAAGGTGGAGGACGCGGTACGGGCCGGCGGCGCCGTTCCGGCGACGATCTGCATCGAGGCCGGCGAGATCCGCGTCGGCATGTCGGACGCCGACATCGAGCGCTTCGCCTCCCTGCCGAACATCCCCAAGGTGTCCAGCCGGGACCTGCCCGTCATCCTGGCGCAGGGCGGCCTGGGCGCCACCACGGTGGCCTCCTCCGTCGTCGCGGCCGAGCTCGCGGGGATCCCCTTCTTCTCCTCCGCCGGCATCGGCGGCGTGCACCGGGGCGCCCAGGAGACCTGGGACGTCTCCTCGGACCTGATCCAGTTCACCCGTTCCAAGGTCGCCGTGGTCTGTGCGGGCGCCAAGATGATCCTCGACCTCGGGCTGACCCTGGAGTACCTGGAGACGCAGTGCGTCCCCGTCGTCGCCTACCGCTCGGACGACTTCCCCGCGTTCTACTGCCGTACGAGCGGCCACAAGGCGCCCCACCGCCTTGACGACGAGCAGGTCATCGCCCGGGCCATCGAGGCCCACTGGGCGCTCGGCAACCACAGCTCCTTCCTGATCACCACCCCGGTCCGGGAGGAGGACGCCATCGACTCCACCGAGGTGGACACGGCCATCCGGGCCGCGGTCGCCGAAGCCACCCGCGACGGGGTCTCCGGCCAGGCCATCACCAAGTACCTGATGCGCGCCGTCGACGCCGCCACCGACGGCCGCAGCGCCAAGGCCAACATGGCCGTCCTCGCCTCCTGCGCCGAGGCGGCCGGCCGGCTGGCCGTCGCGCACGCCGCGCACCTCGCCGAGCGCGCCGGGCGCTGACCCGCCCCTTCGAACCACCACCGCACCACGCGTTCACCTCAGTCTGGAGAGACACACACATGTCCGAGAAGCTGCTCGCGCCGGTCACCCTGGGCAAGCTGGCCCTGCGCAACCGGGTCGTCATGGCGCCCATGTCCCGCAACCGGGCCACCCCCGAGGGACTCGCCACCGACCTGATGGCCACCTACTACGGCCAGCGCGCGGGCGCCGGCCTGATCATCACCGAGGGCGTCCAGCCGTCGGTCACCGGTCAGGGCTTCGGCAACAGCCCGGGTCTGCACACCCAGGCGCACGCCGAGTCCTGGAAGCCGGTCACCGACGCCGTGCACGCCAAGGGCGGTCTGATCGTCGCGCAGCTCATGCACTGCGGCCGCATCGGCCACCCCTCGCTCTACCCGAGCGGCCACCAGTCCGTCGCCCCGTCCGCCGTCGCCGCGGCCGGCCAGGCCTACGGCCCCGAGGGCCCGCTGGACTACCCCGAGCCGCGCGCCCTGACGGTCGAGGAGATCGCCGAGGTCGTCAAGGAGCACGCGGACGCCGCCGAGCTCGCCATCGAGGCCGGCTTCGACGGCGTGGAGATCCACGCGGGCAACGGCTTCCTGCTCCACCAGTTCCTCGCGGAGAACACCAACCAGCGCACCGACCAGTACGGTGGCTCCGTCGAGAACCGCATCCGCTTCGCGATCGAGGTGATCGAGGCGGTCTCCGAGCGCATCGGCGCCGACCGCGTCGGCGTGCGCATCTCCCCGTCGAACCCGTACAACGACATCGTCGAGGGCGACACGCACGCCATCTACGAGGCCCTGATCGCGGCCCTGCCGCCGATCGCCTTCCTGCACGTCCTCGAGGGCGGCAACCGCGACCACATCACCGCCATCCGCGCGCAGTGGACCGGCACCATCGTGCTGTGCCCGCACCCGGAGAACGGCGTCGTGGTCAACGCCGAGGTCGCCGAGGCGGCGCTCGAGGCCGGCGTCGCCTGCGCCGTCGCCTTCGGTGCCTCCTTCATCGCCAACCCGGACCTGCCGGAGCGCATCCGCACCGGCGCCGCGCTGGCCGAGGCCGACCAGAGCAAGTTCTACGGCGGCGACCACACGGGTTACACCGACTACCCGACGCTCGAGGGCACCGCCGCGTGAGCCACTCCGGAAAGATGCTGCTCTTCTCGGGGCGCGCACACCCCGAGCTGGCCCAGGCCATCGCGGCGGAGCTGGGCACGGAGCTGGTCGAGACGAAGGCGATCGACTTCGCCAACGGCGAGATCTACATCCGTTACCACGCCTCCGTGCGCGGTGCGGACTGCTTCGTGGTCCAGAGCCACACGGCCCCCATCAACAAGTCGATCATGGAACAGCTCATCATGATCGACGCGCTGAAGCGGGCCTCCGCACGGAGCGTCACCGTCATCCTGCCCTTCTACGGATACGCGCGACAGGACCGCAAGCACAGCGGCCGGGAACCCATCTCGGCCCGCCTGGTGGCGGACCTGCTCAAGACCGCCGGCGCCGACCGGATCCTGACGATCGACCTGCACGCCGACCAGATCCAGGGATTCTTCGACGGCCCGGTGGACCACCTGTTCGCCATGCCGGTCCTCGCGGACTACATCGGCTCCAAGGTGGACCGCGAGGCCCTCACCGTGGTCTCGCCCGACGCGGGCCGCGTGCGCGTGGCCGACGGCTGGTGCGACCGCCTCGGCGCTCCGCTGGCCATCGTCCACAAGCGGCGCGACAAGGACGTGGCCCACCAGGTCACCGCCCACGAGGTGGTCGGCGACGTGCACGACCGCGTCTGCGTCCTGGTCGACGACATGATCGACACCGGCGGCACGATCTGTGCCGCCGCCGACGCCCTGTTCGCCCAAGGGGCGCGGGACGTCATCGTGGCGGCCACGCACGGGGTGCTCTCGGGCCCCGCGGCGGACCGCCTGAAGAACTCGCGGGTGAGCGAGTTCGTGTTCACGGACACCCTGCCGGTGCCCGGGGCCCTCGGACTGGACAAGGTCACCGTCCTGTCCATCGCCCCGCTCATCGCGGGCGCCTCGCGCGCGGTGTTCGAGAACGGATCAGTAACCCGGCTCCTGCAGAGTCGGTGATCGCCCGGACGGACGGGCCCGAGGCGGGCCCGTCCGTCCGAAGGGGGAGGCGGCCGCACGCACCGCGCCGTTCCGGTCTTTCCGGGTGGTGAGGCTTTGCCCTTGCGCCCCTCAGTTCGTCGGTAATTCCCGGCCGGGCTGCAGCCCGGCCACCGACGCCCCACCGCTCCCAGCGGCGTCCGCCCCGTGCGGACGCCACCCCCCTCGCTGGGCGGTGAGGCGCCGTAGCCGGGCTCGTCACCACTCCGGAGCCCGGCAGCCGGGGCGCTGACCGCGCCCGTGCTCCACAACGGAACGTTAGGAAGCGGGAAATGACTCTTCAGGAGACCAGCGTGCTCGAGCCCACCCTGCAGGGGACCACGACGTTGCCCGGCCTGCTCGCCCAGCGCGTGGCGGAGCACCCCGAGGCGATAGCCGTCGCCTACCGGGACGACAAGCTCACCTTCCGCGAGCTGGCGTCCAGAAGCGCGGCCCTGGCCGACTACCTGGGGCACCTCGGCGTCGCCGCCGACGACTGCGTCGGTCTGTTCGTCGAGCCCTCGATCGACCTCATGGTCGGTGCCTGGGGCATCCTCAACGCCGGCGCCGCCTACCTGCCGCTGTCCCCGGAGTACCCCGAGGACCGGCTGCGCTACATGATCGAGAACAGCGAGGCGAAGATCATCCTGGCGCAGCAGCGCCTGGTGTCCCGCCTGCGCGAACTCGCCCCGCAGGACGTCACCATCGTGACCCTGCGCGAGTCCGAGGCCTTCGTCCGCCCCGAGGGCCAGGAGGCCCCGGCCGCCGGCGGCGCCCGCCCGGACACCCTCGCGTACGTCATCTACACCTCCGGCAGCACGGGCAAGCCGAAGGGTGTGATGATCGAGCACCGCAGCATCGTCAACCAGCTCGGCTGGCTGCGCGAGACCTACGCGATCGACCGCAGCAAGATCATCCTGCAGAAGACCCCGATGAGCTTCGACGCCGCCCAGTGGGAGATCCTCTCCCCGGCCAACGGCGCCACCGTCGTCATGGGCGCCCCCGGCGTCTACGCCGACCCCGAGGGCCTCATCGAGACCATCGTCAAGCACAACGTGACGACCCTGCAGTGCGTCCCGACCCTGCTCCAGGGCCTGATCGACACCGAGAAGTTCCCCGAGTGCGTCTCCCTGCAGCAGATCTTCAGCGGTGGCGAGGCCCTCTCGCGCCTGCTGGCGATCCAGACCCTGCAGGAGATGCCCGGCCGGGCGCTCATCAACGTCTACGGGCCGACCGAGACGACGATCAACTCGTCCTCCTTCCCGGTGGACCCCGCCGACCTGGACGAGGGCCCGCAGTCCATCTCCATCGGCTCCCCGGTGCACGGCACCACGTACCACATCCTCGACAAGGAGACCCTCAAGCCGGTCGGCGTGGGGGAGATCGGCGAGCTGTACATCGGCGGCATCCAGCTGGCCCGCGGCTACCTGCACCGCGACGACCTGACCGCCGAGCGCTTCCTGGAGATCGAGCTCGAGGAGGGCGCCGAGCCCGTCCGCCTGTACAAGACGGGCGACCTCGGCCAGTGGAACGCCGACGGCACCGTGCAGTTCGCCGGCCGCGCCGACAACCAGGTCAAGCTGCGCGGCTACCGCGTCGAGCTCGACGAGATCTCGCTGGCCATCGAGAACCACGACTGGGTGCGCAACGCCGCCGTCATCGTCAAGAACGACGGCCGCACCGGCTTCCAGAACCTGATCGCCTGCATCGAGCTGAGCGAGAAGGAAGCCGCCCTGATGGACCAGGGCAACCACGGCTCGCACCACGCGTCGAAGAAGAGCAAGCTCCAGGTCAAGGCGCAGCTGTCCAACCCGGGCCTGCGCGACGACGCCGAGCTGGCCGCCCGCCCGGCCTTCGACCTGGAGGGCTCCGAGCCCACCCCCGAGCAGCGCGCCCGGGTCTTCGCCCGCAAGACCTACCGCTTCTACGAGGGCGGCCCCGTCACCCAGGCCGACCTGCTCGGCCTGCTGAGCGCCAAGGTCACCGCCGGCCAGTCGCGCAAGGCGGCCGACCTGGCCCCGGCCGAACTCGGCCAGATCCTGCGCTGGTTCGGCCAGTACATCAGCGAGGAGCGGCTCCTGCCGAAGTACGGCTACGCCTCCCCGGGCGCGCTGTACGCGACGCAGATGTACTTCGAGCTGGAGGGCGTCGGCGGTCTCAAGCCGGGCTACTACTACTACCAGCCGGTCCGCCACCAGCTCGTCCTCATCAGCGAGCGCGAGGCCACCGGCAAGGCCACGGCGCAGATCCACTTCATCGGCAAGAAGAGCGGCATCGAGCCGGTCTACAAGAACAACATCGTCGAGGTCCTCGAGATCGAGACCGGCCACATGGTGGGCCTCTTCGAGCAGATCCTCCCGGCCTACGGCCTGGACATCCACGACCGCGCCTACGAGCCGGCCGTCAAGGACCTGCTCGACGTCGCCGACGAGGACTACTACCTGGGCACCTTCGAGCTGGTCCCGCACGCGGGCCCGCGCGACGACCAGGCCGAGGTCTACGTCCAGACGCACGGCGGCAAGATCGCCGGGCTGCCCGAGGGCCAGTACCGCTACGAGAACGGCGAGCTGACCCGCTTCTCGGACGACATCGTCCTCAAGAAGCACGTCATCGCGATCAACCAGTCGGTGTACCAGGCCGCCAGCTTCGGCATCAGCGTCTACAGCCGCGCCACCGAGGACTGGCTGAAGTACATCACCCTCGGCAAGAAGCTCCAGCACCTGATGATGAACGGGCTGAACCTGGGCTTCATGTCCTCCGGCTACAGCTCCAAGACCGGCAACCCGCTGCCCGCCTCGCGCCGCATGGACGCGGTCCTCGCCGCCAACGGCGTCGAGAGCGCCCCGATGTACTTCTTCGTCGGCGGCCGGATCAGCGACGAGCAGATCTCGCACGAGGGCATGCGCGAGGACAGCGTCCACATGCGCGGTCCGGCCGAGCTCATCCGCGACGACCTGGTCAGCTTCCTGCCGGACTACATGATCCCCAACCGGGTCGTGGTCTTCGAGCGGCTGCCGCTGTCCGCCAACGGCAAGATCGACGTCAAGGCGCTCGCCGCCTCCGACCAGGTCAACGCCGAGCTCGTGGAGCGTCCCTTCGTCGCCCCGCGCACGGAGACCGAGAAGGAGATCGCGGGCGTCTGGGAGAAGGCCCTGCGCCGCGAGAACGCCTCCGTCCAGGACGACTTCTTCGAGTCGGGCGGCAACTCGCTGATCGCCGTCGGCCTCGTCCGCGAGCTCAACGCGCGCCTGGGCGTCTCCCTGCCGCTGCAGAGCGTCCTGGAGTCCCCGACCATCGAGAAGCTGGCCCGCCGCCTGGAGCGCGAGGTCGCCCAGGAGTCCTCGCGCTTCGTCCGCCTGCACGCGGAGACCGGCAAGGCCCGGCCCGTGATCTGCTGGCCGGGTCTGGGCGGCTACCCGATGAACCTGCGCAGCCTGGCCGGCGAGATCGGCCTCGGCCGCTCGTTCTACGGCGTCCAGTCCTACGGCATCAACGAGGGCGAGACCCCGTACGAGACCATCACCGAGATGGCCAAGAAGGACATCGAGGCCCTCAAGGAGATCCAGCCGACCGGCCCCTACACCCTGTGGGGCTACTCCTTCGGCGCCCGCGTGGCCTTCGAGACCGCCTACCAGCTGGAGCAGGCGGGCGAGAAGGTGGACAACCTCTTCCTGATCGCCCCGGGCTCCCCGAAGGTGCGCGCCGAGAACGGCAAGGTGTGGGGCCGTGAGGCCTCCTTCGCCAACCGCGGCTACACCACGATCCTGTTCTCGGTCTTCACCGGCACCATTTCCGGTCCGGACCTGGACCGGTGCCTGGAGACCGTGACGGACGAGGCGTCCTTCGCCGAGTTCATCAGCGAGCTCAAGGGGATCGACGTCGACCTCGCCCGCCGCATCATCTCGGTCGTGGGCCAGACGTACGAATTCGAGTACAGCTTCCACGAGCTGGCCGAGCGCACCCTCCAGGCGCCGATCAGCATCTTCAAGGCCGTGGGCGACGACTACTCGTTCCTGGAGAACAGCAGCGGTTACTCGGCCGAGCCGCCGACGGTCATCGACCTCGACGCCGACCACTACAGCCTGCTGCGCGAGGACATCGGCGAGCTGGTCAAGCACATCCGCTACCTGCTCGGCGAGTGAGCGCCTGAGCGAGTAGGGACGGCCGAATGAGGACGGCCGCTCCGCCGGAGAGATCCGGTGGGGCGGCCGTCCTTTCGTGTGTGAGGGCCGATTTCCGGTTTCCGGCGGATTTTCCGGAGGTGGAGGAAAAACCGGCCAACTGGTGGCTCAATGCTGACGCAGCTTGACCGCGTTCTGACATCTGTGCCGTTGACGTGCACATTCCCCACACAAGACACTTCTATTGATTCCAGCCGTCCCGTTTTTTGTTGTTCTCGCTGATGAGGAGTCATCTTCCATGCGCTTCAATCTCATCGGCCCCTTCGAAATCGTCACCGACGACGGCAGGACCTACCAGCCCGGCACCCCCAAGGTCTGCCAGACACTCGCACTGCTGCTCACCCGGCCCGGCGAGGTCGTCACCGCCGAGTCGCTCATCCGGGAACTGTGGGGCGAGAACCCCCCGCGCAGCGCCGTCACGACGCTCCAGACGTACGTCTACCACGCGCGCCGGATGTTCACCCAGGAGGAACTGGCGCCCGCCGGCCGCTGCCTGATCGTCACCGGGCCCTCCGGCTACGTGATGCGGGTCGAGGACTCCGAGGTCGACGTACGGATCTTCGAGCGGCTCGTCACCCGGGCCCGGTACGAACTGGCCGAGGAGGAGCCGCAGCGGGCGCTGCGCACGATCGGCCAGGCCCTCGACCTGTGGCGCGGGCCCGCCCTGTCGAACTTCCCCGCCGGAGACGTGCTCGCCGGGCACATCGTGCACCTGGAGGAGCTGCGGATCAGGGCCTTCGAGACCCGCATCGAGGCCCAGGAGGCGCTGGGCCGGCACCGCGAGTCCATACCGGAGCTGCGCAAGCTGATCAACGACTACCCGCTGAACGAGTGGTTCCACAGCCGCCTCATCGGCGCCCTCGGCGCCGCCGGACGGCGCGCTGAGGCCCTCCAGGCCTACCAGAAGGTGCGCCGGCTGCTCGCCGAGGAACTGGGCCTGGAGCCCTCCCCGGAGCTCAAGCGCCTCCACGGCGGCCTCCTGAGCCCGACGCGCGGCGGCGACCGGGTACCGGTGAGCGCGGCGGTCTGAACGGTCCCGCGCCACGAGCTGCCGGGACCTCGTCCCCGGGGGCACGCTCACACGTCGCGGCGCCTCGCGGTGAGTACGGCGAGGGTGAGCGTGAGCAGCGGCCAGAGCAGGTACACGAGCCAGGAGCCGGAGACCGTGGCGGTGTGGCCCAGGGAGCCGGGCTCCGGCTCCCAGGTCCGGATCAGGCGGTTCCAGGCGGCCGAGACCAGGGCGTGTCTGATCTCCGCCGACCAGCGGCTGCTCTCCGAGAACATGGGGGGCAGCATCACCAGGACGAAGACGCTGGTGACCATGGTCGCGGCGGTGTGCCGGAGCAGAACTCCGATGGATGCGGGAGCGGGCCGGCCTGCTGGGCGGCCACCTCAGCGCCGGACCGCGCCCCGAGGGCGGCTACCGGGTGGCGGCCCGGCTGCCGCTGCCCGCACCCGTCCGAGTTCAGGTGGAGGCACGGTGACCGTCCGGGTGGTGCTCGCCGACGACCAGCCGCTGGCGCGGTCCGGCCTGCGCGTGCTCATGGCCGATCACAGTGACCTGGAGGTCGTCGGTGAAGCCGCCACCGGTGCCGAGGCCGTCCGACTCGTGAACGACACCCGTCCCGACGTCGTGGTCATGGACATCCGCATGCCGGGAATGGACGGGATCGAGGCCACCCGGCTGATCACGGCCGGTCCGGCGACCACCCGCGTCCTCGTCCTGACCACCTTCGACGAGGACGACCATGTCTACGGCGCGCTCCGGGCCGGAGCGAGCGGCTTCGTGGTCAAGGACATGGCGCTGGACGACATCCTCGCGGCGATCCGCGTGGTCGCCGCCGGCGACGCACTGATCGCGCCGGGTGTGACGCGCCGTCTGATCGCGGACTTCGTCGGGCGCCCCGCGGCTGTCCGGGAGCGCTCCCCACGGCCGGTCGAGGGCATAACCGAGCGGGAACGGGAAGTGCTGACCCTGGTCGGACGCGGGCGGTCGAACACCGAGATCGCCGAGGACCTCTTCATCACGGTGGCCACCGCCAAGTCGCACGTGTCACGGCTGCTCACCAAACTGGGCGCCCGGGACCGTATCCAGCTCGTCATCACCGCCTATGAGATGGGGCTCGTCACCGTGTCCCGCTGACGTACGAGGGTCGTGCCGCCGGGACCCGCTCGTCCTCCGGAGCCTCCGGCCGCGTCGCGTTCCAGCGGGACTCCAGGGGGGTCGGAGACGGTCGCTCTTCCGGCCGTGCACAGAGCCGTGCGCGGGGCCGTACACAGGAGGAAGCCGTATGTCCCGTCGTCTGTTCACCTCGGAGTCCGTGACCGAGGGCCACCCCGACAAGATCGCCGACCAGATCAGCGACACGATCCTGGACGCGCTGCTGCGCCAGGACCCGACCTCGCGCGTGGCCGTGGAGACGCTGATCACCACCGGCCAGGTCCACATCGCGGGCGAGGTGACGACCAAGGCGTACGCGCCGATCGCGCAGCTCGTCCGCGAGCGGATCCTGGAGATCGGCTACGACTCGTCCACCAAGGGGTTCGACGGCGCCTCCTGCGGGGTCTCGGTGTCCATCGGCGCGCAGTCCCCGGACATCGCCCAGGGCGTCGACACGGCGTACGAGCGGCGCGTGGAGGGCGAGGGCGACGAGCTCGACCGGCAGGGGGCCGGCGACCAGGGGCTGATGTTCGGCTTCGCCTGCGACGAGACGCCCGAGCTGATGCCGCTGCCGGTCCACCTCGCGCACCGGCTCTCGCGGCGGCTGTCCGAGGTCCGCCGGAACGCGACGCTCCCGTACCTGCGCCCGGACGGCAAGACGCAGGTCACCGTCGAGTACGAGGGGAACAGGCCGGTCCGCCTGGACACGGTGGTGGTCTCCACGCAGCACGCGACCGAGATCGACCTGGAGAACCTGCTGACCCCGGACGTCCGCGAGCACGTGGTCGAGCACGTGCTCGCGCAGCTCGCCGAGGACGGGAT
>NZ_JZWV01001467.1 GCF_000966975.1 Streptomyces katrae
CGTCAGGGGTGGCTGTGAGCGGCCCGGCGGACCGTCCGGGGCTCGGCTGCGTGGGTGCGCCGCGGCTGCTGACCGGGCTCGACCGGACCGGGTGGCTCGACCGCGAGGCCCATCTGGCGGTGCACGGCCCCCTCCCCCGCTTCCACCCGGACGAACTCACCGACCTGGCCTCGGACATCGGCCTGCGGGGGCGCGGCGGTGCGGGCTTCCCCTTCGCGCGCAAGCTGCAGGCCGTCATGCTGTCGGCCCGGGAGAAGCAGTCCGCCACCGCCGTCGTGGTCAACGGCAGTGAGGGCGAGCCGAGTTGCCTCAAGGACACGGCGCTGCTGCTGCACGCCCCGCACCTGGTGCTGGACGGCGCCCTGCTCGCCGCCGCGGCCGTGTCCGCCGAGGAGGTGGTGGTGGCCGTCACCCGCGCGGACGTCGAGCGGTCGGTACGGGACGCCGTCGACGAACGCGGCCCGGGCGGCCGCCGGGTGCGCGTGGCCCGGCTTCCCGAACGGTTCGTCACCGGCGAGGGGACCGCCCTCGTGAGCGGGCTGAACGGCGGTCCGGCGCTGCCGTCCGGGCAGCGGGTGCGGACCAGCGAGCGCGGTCTGGGCGGGATGCCGACCCTGCTGTCGAACACCGAGACCTACGCCCAGCTCGCCGTCGCCGCCCGGCTCGGCGCTCCGGCCTACCGCTCGGTCGGCCTGCCCTCCGAGCCGGGGACGGTCCTGCTGACCGTCGCCGGGTCCACGGTCGTCGAGACGCCGTCCGGGACCTCCCTGGCCTACGTCCTGGACCTGTGCGGGAGCGGCGTCGGCCAGGGGGTCCTGGTCGGCGGCTACCACGGCCGCTGGCTGGAGCCGGGGGCGGCCCGCTCCGCCGACCTGTCCCGGCAGTCCCTCGCGGCCTTCGGCGCGGTGCTGGGGGCCGGGGCGGTGCTGCCGCTGCCGGAGGAGACCTGTCCGGCCGGGGAGGTGGCGGCGGTGGCGCGCTGGATGGCCAAGGAGTCGGCCGGGCAGTGCGGGCCGTGCGTCCGGGGGCTGCCCGCGCTGGCCGACGTCCTGGAGGACGCCGTACGGGGCGGGGGCCGGGCCGCGCTGGAGGCGGTGGAGGCCCGGCTGAGAGGGGTACGGCGCCGGGGGGCGTGCAGCCATCCGGACGGCACCTCGTACTTCGTGGCCTCGGCGCTCGCCGCGTTCCCCGAGGAGTTCCGCGACCACGCCCTCGGCAGCGGCTGCGGCCGCCCGGTGACGGGCGCGCTGCCCCTGCCGCCGGACGAGGAGCCGGCCGGGGGCGCGGAGCGGCTCGTCGTGGACTGGACGCTGTGCAAGGGGCACGGGCTGTGCGTGGACATCCTCCCCGACGTCGTACGGCTGGACGCGGACGGCTACCCGGCCCAGGCCTCCATGCCCGTTCCGGCGCGGCTGCGGCCCAAGGCGCTGCGCGCGGTGCGGCGCTGTCCGGCGCTCGCGCTGCGTTTCCGGGAATGAGGTGCGCACGGTCCCGACGGGCACCCGAGTTCATTCCTGTCGCGATCTGACAAATTCCCGGGGAATCCGGCTCCGACCGGCCGGGGCCCCGTATCAATGGGCGAAGGCAGTGAGCCCACGGGATCGAACCAGAACCTCGAGGAGAGATCGTGAAGACCAGGACAATGCGCCGGGAGATATTCGCCGGGTCGGCGGCGGTCGCGGTACTGCTGCTGACGGCCGGGTGTGGTTCCGGTTCCGGTGGTAATTCCGCGGCGAAGCAGGATTCGGTGAAGCCGGTGGGCGACAGCAAGCAGCTCGACCTCTACGGATCGGGTTACGGATCCGGTTCGGGCGACGCCCCGGCGGGCGGGGGCGCGAAGAGCGGCCCGGCCGGGCAGCTGAAGGCGCAGGAGGTGGCGGGCGTGGGTTCCGCGGTCACCGACGGCGAGGGCTTCACCCTCTACCGGTTCGACAAGGACACGGCCAAGCCCCCGAAGTCCAACTGCGAGGGCGACTGCGCCCAGGCCTGGCCGGTGGTCCTGGCGGACGACGCGCAGGCCGGGGCGGGTGTCGACGCCGCGATGCTGGGGTCGGTCACCCGGTCCGACGGGACGAAGCAGCTGACCCTCGGGGGCTGGCCGGTGTACCGCTACGCGAAGGACACCAAGGCGGGGGACGCGCTCGGCGAGGGCGTCGGCGGCACCTGGCACGCCCTGGGCCCCGACGGGAAGCCGGCCGCCGCGGGCAAGGCCACGGGCTCCGCTTCCGCTTCCGGCTCCGGAATGGGAGCGGGAATGGGGTCCGGAATGGGCGCGGGAATGAACATGGGGGCCGGGACGAATCCCCCGCCGGGCGGGAAGAAGGTGTCCCTCTCGGTCCGGCAGAACGCACAACTGGGCGGAATTCTGCAGAACGCCGAGGGCTGGACCCTCTACCGCTTCGACAAGGACAGCGCGTGGCCGATGAAATTCGGCTGCCTCGATGCCTGCCTGGACACCTGGAAGCCCGCCAAACCGGTGGACAAGACGGAGGTCTCCGGAATTCCCGCGGAACTGGTCGGCTCGGTGAAACGGCCGGACGGCTCCGAGCAGCTGACCATCGACTGCTGGCCCGTCTACACGTTCACCGGTGACAAGCAGCCCGGCGACGTCAACGGGCAGGGCAAGCAGGGCCTCTGGTTCGCCGTCACCGACAAGGGCAAGAAGGCGAAGGCCGCGGGCTAGCCCCGGCGCCCTCGGCCACCCCCCGACGCCGTGGTGCCCGGCCCCCCTCCCCCGCCGGGCACCACGGCCCCCT
>NZ_JZWV01001468.1 GCF_000966975.1 Streptomyces katrae
GATCGCTACGCGCTTCTCTCGTCTCAGCGTCCGCCGCCCGTCTCGGGTCGCTGCCCGCAGGAAAGGACAACGGGATCGTCATCCGGGGCCGGTGGGCGCCCCAGATCGCTACGCGCTCCTCATCTCTCAGCGTCCGGCGACCGCCTGGGGCTGATACCTGCACGAAATGCCAATCAGGACGGCATTCCGGGCCCGGTGAGCGCATCAGATCGCTACGCGCTGCCCAAGTCTCGGCGTCCGACGACTGTCTTGGGCTGGTCCGTGACCTCGGCGAGGCGGGCGGTGCCGACGCGGATGAGGAGGGCGACGGAGGCGGAGTGGCAGTGGGAGGGTTCGGTGCCGGGGACGGACCAGTAGATCGGGGTCTCGCGGGTGTATTCGCAGCGGTTCATCGCGGGGACGCCGAGGTGGGTGTGTGGGGTGAGCTGTTCGACTCCGGGGGCTGTGGTGTGCCAGTCCAAACGGTCCTCGGGGCGGAGCAGGGGGTAGAAGTTGCGGCCGCGTCCGTCGTGGATGACCGGGCCGTCGAGACGTTCGGACAGTGCGAAGGCGATGTCGTCGGGGTGGGTCGATTCCACCGCTGCGTGGACGACAGCGTCAGGGATGCGGACGGCGCCGAAGGTCTGGCCGACGGGGATGACCGCGATGCCGTGTTCCGTCCACTCGGCCCAAACCCGGCGGGGGTCGGGGTGGCTGGCTGCGAGCCATTCGGCCATGCTCGTGCGGCTGTTCACGGAGGCTCCCTACCGTAGTCAGCGGGTGGTAGGGAAAGGGTGACCGGCCCCCGGGGACGGAATGCTCACAGATGTGTGAGTGCTAAAGGCCGACCCAGCGGGCCATTGCCCCCAGGCTGTCGGAGGGGCGTCGTGACAGGTGCACCAGGCCACGGACTGCCGCGCGGGTGCCCGGCAGATGCCGTGTCTGCTCCGGTGCCGCCCGGCGCGCACTGACCAGGTACTTCAGCGACGCGTCCACGTGGCCCGTCTCCATTTCCACGAGTGCGCGGTCCACCATGTACCGGGCGCGGCGCGACGTCAGTGCCGACGGTGGCATCTTGAGGGCTCGGGCCTGGACGAGTGCCCCGTCGTAGTCGCGCATGGTGATGGCCGCCCCGAGGTCATGGAGTGCGACGTTGACCTGGCCGAACGAAAGCCAGTGCACCTCGCCCGCCTCCCCGCCGACCTGCTGAGCGAACTCACGGGCCGCAGCGATGTGGGTCACCAGGGTCGAGCGGTCACCTGCCCGCGCGGCCACGGTCGCCGCGCCGAGGTGGAGCTGGCCGGCGACCGCGATTGCCTCCCGATGCGTCTGTCCCGTCAGCAGACCGTGGCCGGACCGGATCAGCCGCAGGCTCGTGGAGTTGCGGACCAGAATGGCCCGCTTGTACAGCTGCACTGCTCCAAGGCAGGGATCCGACGCCCGGCCCGCTGCCCAGCCCATCCGGTCGAGTGCCACACGAGAGAGATCCGGATAGCCCAGCTTCAGCGCCACGTCGTGGGCGGTCCGGTAGGCCGAGGCCAGAGCGCGCCACACCGCAGTGGTCGGGGCCGTCGACGCGGTGTGTGTCAGCTCCACGATCAGCGCAGGCAGCACGTTGGCTGCTGCCCGCAGGTGCGCGGCCCGCACCTGTCGGCACGCCTCGTCCGCCCCTTCGATCAGCACGGACACCGGTCGAACGTCGGCCAGTTGCGGATGGGGGCCGAGATCGTAGGCGTCAAGGGCCTCCCGGATGGGTGTGACGAGGGCGGCGAGCCGATCCGGGGAGAGAGACGCCACGGACGCGGGTCCGGTCAGTCTCGACGTGTCCAACTTGAGGGCCTCCGCCACTGCTTTCACCAAGCCGGCACTGGCCGGACGTGCTCCGCATTCGACCTGGTTCAACAGGCTGAGGCTGTAGGGAATGCGGTCGGAGAGTTCGCGCTGGGTCAACCGAGCGAGACGGCGCTGCTCGCGGATCCGCGCCCCCGTGTGGTCATCGTCAGGTCGAGGCATACCAATCTCCGTCCCCTGGACTCTTCAACCGGACGCTACCCACCTACGAGGTTCTCCGAGTCCACAACTGCCCCGACTCCCCCCGAAGCGGGGTTGCATAGGCTCGGTTCCATGACGACGAGGACGCTCTACCTGTTCTGCTCGGCAGCACCGCCGGTGTTCGACGTGGCCCACGTGATCGAGGAAGCCCAGGCACGTGACTGGGACGTCTGTCTCGGCCTCACCCCGGCGGCCGCCGAATGGCTGGAGGAAAGCCTGGCCGGCCTGGAGGCACTCACCGGCCATCCCGTCCGCTACCGCTACAAGCGCCCGGGCCAGCCTGACGTCTGGGCCCCGGCTGATGCTGTCCTCGTGGCACCGGCCACCACGAACACGATCAACCGCTGGGCCCTGGGCATCACCGACAGCTTCGTCGTCGGCTTCGTCGCCGAAGCCCTGGGCAAGGACATCCCCCTGACGCTGATGCCCTGCGTCAACGCCGCCTACGCCCAACACCCCCAGCTCCCCCTCTCACTGGAAACACTACGGACAGCCGGAGTGAACGTCCTCTTCGGAGAGGACGGCTTCCAACCGAACCCACCCGGCGAAAAGCGCCCGTACCCATGGGCCGTGGCACTCGACGCCCTGGAATCCGTCGACCGATGAGCCCCGGCCCGATGTCACTGCCTTGATCAGCCCCAGACGGCCGTCAGCCGCCGAGAAAACAGGAGCACGTAGCGATCTGTGGCGCCCACCGGCCCGGAATGCCGCCCTGTTTGGCAT
>NZ_JZWV01001469.1 GCF_000966975.1 Streptomyces katrae
CGAGGAGCGCGTAGCGATCTGGGGCGCCCACCGGCCCCGGGGGACGATCCCGTTGTCCTTTGGTGCAGGCAGCGACCCCAGACGGGCGGCAGATGCTGAGACGAGAGAAGCGCGTAGCGATCTGACGCGTGGGGGCGGCCCGATGAGGAGGGATGTCGGCCCGGATGCCCGGTCTGCCGGCCCCCGACCACCCCGATGGAGCGCTGATCCCGCCGCATGTCCAACGATGAACCGTGCCGTTCTTCTGGGGGCTTCCCGGCAGTCCTTGTCTTTCCGGGGCGGGACG
>NZ_JZWV01001470.1 GCF_000966975.1 Streptomyces katrae
GGTGTGGCCGGACGGGCGGAGCCACGGGGTGCGCTTCGCGGGGGTGGGGCGGCGGTCTGGACGCTCCGGCATCGCAGCTCCGGGGGTGGGGGGGTGTGGGTGTGTCGGTGTGTGGGGGGATGTGAAGGATATCCGGTTTGGGGTGAGGGGAGGGGTGGGAGGGGTTGCGGACAGAAGCTGTCCGTGATGGGGGTTAGGTTTCCGGTATGGCCTCCCTCACGAGTTCCGTCCTCGGTGCCCGCGCTCTGAACCGTGCCACGCTCGCCCGGCAGCTGCTGCTGAGCCGCGCCGAGATGCCGGCCCGCGGTGCCGTTGCGCACCTGCTCGGGCTGCAGGCGCAGAACGTCAAGCCGCCCTACTTCCAGCTGCACGCCCGGCTCGCCGGGTTCCGGCCCCAGGAGCTGGGGCGGCTGATGGAGGAGCGGGAGGTGGTGCGGATGGTGACCATGCGGTCCACCCTTCACACCCACACCGTGGAAGACGCCCGGATCCTGCGGCCCCTGGTCCAGGGGGCCCGGGACCGGGAGGTGGGGTACTTCCGCAAGGGGCTCGTGGGGGTCGACCTGGGAGTGCTGGCCGAGCGGGCCCGGGGATACGTGGAGGAGGAGCCGCGGACCATGGGGGAGATCCGCGAGGAACTGCTGCGGGTGTGGCCCGGGGCCGATCCGCAGTCGCTGTCCGTGGCCGCCCGGTGTCTGCTGCCACTCGTCCAGGTCACCCCGCGCGGGGTGTGGGGGCGCAGCGGGCAGGTGCGGCTGACCACGCTGGAGAACTGGGCGGGAGGGGGAGGAGGGGCGGAGGAAGGGATCGAGGACGTCGTGCTCCGGTACCTCGGGGCCTTCGGGCCCGCCTCCGTCAAGGACATGCAGACCTGGGCCGGGCTCACCCGGCTCCGGGAGGCCTTCGAGCGGCTCCGGCCCCGCCTGGTCACCTTCCGCGACGAGACCGGCGTCGAGTGCTGCTCTCCCACGCCGACCGGACCCGCGTCGTCCCCCCGGAGTTCAAGGGGCGCAACGCGAGCGGCAACCAGAGCCGGTGCGTGGTCCTGGTCGACGGGTTCCTGGGAGGGGTGTGGCGCAGCGAGGGGGACGTGCTCACCGTCGAGCTGTTCCGGGAGACGGCGGGAGCGGTGAAGGAGGAGATCGCGGCCGAGGGGGAGGCGATGCTCGCCGCGCTGGGCGACGGGCCCGGGAAGGTGCGCTTCGGGTCAATCCCAGGCTGACTCCGCCCTGGTGAAGGCGCCGTCCGGCGCGGCACGATGCCTCTCATGACCATGACGGAAAACAGCGGTACCGACAGCTTCCTCGCCGCGCGGGACTTCCTGCTCGCCCACCGCGGGCAGTACGAAGCCGCCCGCGCCGGATTCACCTGGCCCCGCCCCGAACGCTTCAATTGGGCGTTCGACTGGTTCGACCGCATCGCGGAGGGCAACGGCGCCGACGCGCTGCGCATCGTCGAGGAGGACGGGACCACCGAAACCGTCACCTTCGACGAGATGCGGCTGCGGTCCGGGTCCGCCGCCACCTGGCTGCGCGGGCAGGGCGTCGCCGCCGGCGACCGGATCCTGGTCATGCTCGGCAACCAGCGCGAGCTGTGGGAGGTGATGCTCGGCGCGATGAAGCTGCGTGCCGTCGTCATCCCCGCCACCCCGCTCCTCGGCCCCGCCGACCTGCGCGACCGGATCGAACGCGGCAACGTCCGCCATGTGATCGCGCGCGTCGCGGACACCCCGAAGTTCGACGAGGTGCCGGGCGACTACACGCGGATCGCAGCCGGGGACGGGGTCCCGGACGGCTGGCTGCGGCTCGCCGACATGGAGGGGGCCGACAGCGGCTTCCGCCCCGACGGGGTCACCCTCGCCTCCGACCCCCTGATGCTCTACTTCACCTCGGGCACCACGGCACGCCCCAAGCTCGTGGAGCACACCCACGCCTCGTACCCCATCGGGCACCTGTCCACCATGTACTGGCTCGGCCTGCGCCCCGGCGACGTCCACCTCAACATCGCCTCGCCCGGCTGGGCCAAGCACGCCTGGTCCAACCTCTTCGCCCCCTGGAACGCCGGCGCCACCGTATTCGTCCACAACTACACCCGCTTCGACGCGCAGCGGCTCATGGCCGAGATGGACCGCGCCGGGGTCACGACCTTCTGCGCCCCGCCCACCGTCTGGCGGATGCTGATCCAGTCCGACCTGACCGCGCTCCGCCGGCCGCCGCGCGAGGCCGTGGCGGCCGGCGAACCCCTGAACCCGGAGGTCATCGAACGGGTCAAGGAGGCCTGGGGCATCACCATCCGCGACGGGTTCGGGCAGACCGAGACCACCCTCCAGGTGGGCAACTTCCCCGGCGCCGAGGTCAAGCCGGGGTCGATGGGGCGCCCCGCCCCCGGGTACGAGATCGTTCTGCTGGACGCCGTCACCGGCAAGGAGTCCCCCGACGAGGGGGAACTGTGCGTGGACCTGCGCCGCGGCCCCGCGGGCGTGATGACCGGATACCGCGACGACCCCGAGCGCACGGCCGAGGCCATGGCGGACGGGCTCTACCGCACCGGGGACATCGCCTCGCGCGACGCCGACGGCTACCTCACCTACGTGGGCCGGGCCGACGACGTGTTCAAGGCCTCCGACTACAAGATCAGCCCCTTCGAGCTGGAGAGCGCCCTGCTGGAGCACGAGGCGGTCGCCGAGGCGGCCGTCGTCCCGGCCCCGGACGCCCTGCGGCTCGCCGTGCCCAAGGCGTACAT
>NZ_JZWV01001471.1 GCF_000966975.1 Streptomyces katrae
GCCCAAGGCGTACATCACCCTCGCCGCCGGCTGGGAGCCCGGGAAGGAGACCGCCCGGCTGCTCTTCGCGCACTCGCGGGCGGTGCTCTCCCCGTACAAGCGGATCCGGCGCATCGAGTTCGCCGAGCTCCCCAAGACCGTGTCCGGCAAGATCCGCCGCGTGGAGCTGCGGGACCTCACGGCCGCCGGCTCCGCCCAGGAGTACGACGAGGCCGACCTGGCGGGGTGAGATCCGCCCCGGGCGCCCGCGGCGCGAGATCCGCCCCGGGCGCCCGGCATCGGGCACGGGCGCCCGGACGTCAGCGGGCCAGGCACCCAGAGGATCGGGCACCCAGAGGATCAGGCCGGCAGCTGCGCCTCGATCGCGGCGATGACCTCGGGCGACTCCGGCTCGGTGCGCGGGCGGAAGCGCGCCACGACCTCACCGGCGGGGGAGATCAGGAACTTCTCGAAGTTCCACTGGATGTCCCCCGCCTCACCGTCGGCGTCCGGGGTCTTCACCAGCTCCTGGTACAGCGGGTGCCGGTTCTCACCGTTCACCTCGGACTTCTCCAGCATCGGGAAGGTCACCCCGAAGCCGGCCGCGCAGAAGGTCTGGATGTCCTCCGCGGTACCGGGCTCCTGACCGCCGAACTGGTTGCAGGGCACGCCGATGACGGTGAAGCCCTTCTCCTCGTACTTGAACTGCAGCCGGGCCAGACCCGAGTACTGGGGGGTGAGCCCGCACTGCGAGGCGGTGTTCACCAGCAGGATGGCCTTGCCGCGGTGGGCCGCCAGGCTGGTGGGCTCGTCGTCCAGGGTGGTCAGCGGGATGTCGTACAGGCTCATCAAGCTCTCCTCGGCTCGGCATGCATGCAGGCAGGCAGGCAGGCAACATGATCGAACAACACGTGCGAACAGCCTCCGAGCCTAGGCCCCCCGGCCGACCAGTGCGTCCGCCGGGTCGTTGAGCGGCTGCGGCATGCCGGTCAGGTCCATGACGAACAGCGGTATCCCCAGGTCGTCGGCGCGGCTCCGGGCCTCCTCCGTATAGCCCGCGAGGGCGAAGTAGACGCTGGTCGCCGAGGCCGTCAGACCGTTCAGCCACACGCACTCGACCGCCCGCAGCCCGGCCGGCGCCGTCGTCGGGTCGACCTGCGCCACCACCCCGGGCGCCCGCAGGTCCACCGCCGCCGAGGGGATCGGCACCCCGTCGGGCTGCCGGACGTCCCGGAAGCCGAGCCAGCGCAGGTACAGCGCGGCCGTCGCCACCGCGTCGCGGGCGGTACGGATGGTCACGGGCCGGAACGGCGGCCGGGAAGCGGGACCCCGGCCCCGGCCCCCGGCGGCCCCGGCCGGACCGGGGGAGCGGGAGGCGGCGCCGGCCGGCACCGGCCCGGACGGACCCCCGTCCCGCCGTACGCCGCTCCCCGCGCCCGGCGCGCCGGACTCCGCCCCGGCCCCCGCGCCCGGCTCCTCTTCCACCGCGGACGCGGGCGGCTCCGGCGGCAGTACGGGCACCAGCACCACCGTCCCGCACGAACCGCAGCCCACCTCCGGGTGCGGCCACTCGCTCTCCCGCCCGCAGGCCCCGCACCGCACCGTCACCCAGCTGTCCTGCCAGGTGCGGTGGGTCAGCGGCAGGGGCGCCGCCGCCGGGTCCAGCGGCGGGGTGACCGGGCTCCCGCAGGCGCACGGGAAGACCGGGGAGATGTAGCCGTTCTCGCGCTGGCACGCCGGGCAGCGCACCGGTACCGCTTCCGCCATGAGCCCTGGACCCCCTCCGTCGCTGTGCGTGGGTCCATGCTCCACCACCCGCTACCGCCGCGGCGAGCGAGCCCGCCGAATCCCGCCGATTCACCCGGCGGGCCCGGCCATTTGTGCAACTCACCGAAACAGATGCGGCTTTTGGTGGGTTCCGGGGTGCCCCACCGCCTTGACGTGCGGGAAGCCGACACTTAGCTTGTTTCGTATAGCAGAACAAAAATTCCGGATGCCGGAAAAAGTCTGACCGCCAGACCCGCAGGAGAACCTGATGCCTCGTATGACAGCCGCCGCTGCCGCCGTTGAGATCCTCAAGCTCGAGGGTGTCGAACAGGCGTTCGGCGTGCCCGGTGCCGCGATCAACCCGTTCTACCGCGAGCTCAAGAACGTGGGCGGGATCGCGCACACGCTGGCCCGTCACGTCGAGGGCGCCTCGCACATGGCCGAGGGCTACACCCGTGCCAAGGCGGGCAACATCGGCGTCTGCATCGGTACCTCGGGCCCGGCCGGCACCGACATGATCACCGGCCTGTACTCCGCGATCGCGGACTCGATCCCGATCCTGTGCATCACCGGTCAGGCCCCGGTCTCGAAGCTCCACAAGGAGGACTTCCAGGCCGTCGACATCGCCACGATCGCCAAGCCCGTCACCAAGGCCGCCACCACGGTCCTGGAGGCCGCGCAGGTCCCCGGCGTCTTCCAGCAGGCCTTCCACCTGATGCGCTCCGGCCGTCCGGGCCCGGTCCTGATCGACCTGCCGATCGACGTCCAGCTGACCGAGATCGAGTTCGACCCCGAGACCTACACCCCGCTGCCGGTCTACAAGCCGCAGGCCAGCCGCGCCCAGGCCGAGAAGGCCCTCGGCTTCCTGCTCGAGGCCGAGCGCCCGCTGATCGTCGCCGGCGGCGGCATCATCAACGC
>NZ_JZWV01001472.1 GCF_000966975.1 Streptomyces katrae
GCATCATCAACGCCGACGCCTCCGACCTGCTGGTCGAGTTCGCCGAGCTGACGGGCATCCCGGTCATCTCCACCCTGATGGGCTGGGGCACCATCCCGGACGACCACGAGCTGGCCGCCGGCATGGTCGGCGTCCAGACCGCCCACCGCTACGGAAACGCGACCTTCCTGGAGTCGGACACCGTCATCGGTATCGGCAACCGCTGGGCCAACCGTCACACCGGTTACAACCTGGAGGCCTACACCAAGGGCCGCAAGTTCGTCCACGTCGACATCGAGCCCACCCAGCTGGGCAAGATCTTCGCCCCGGACTTCGGCATCGCCTCCGACGCCAAGGCCGCCCTGGAGCTCTTCATCGAGGTCGCGAAGGAGTGGAAGGCCGAGGGCAAGCTGCCGGACTTCTCCGCCTGGGCCGCCTCCGCGCAGGAGCGCAAGGCCACCCTGCAGCGCCGTACGCACTTCGAGAACATCCCCATGAAGCCGCAGCGCGTCTACGAGGAGATGAACAAGGCCTTCGGCCCGGAGACCCGCTACGTCACCACCATCGGCCTCTCGCAGATCGCCGCCGCGCAGTTCCTGCACGTCTACAAGCCGCGCCACTGGGTCAACTGCGGCCAGGCCGGCCCCCTCGGCTGGACCATCCCGGCCGCCATCGGCGCCGCCACCGCGCAGCCCGACGTCCCGGTCGTCGCCCTCTCCGGCGACTACGACTTCCAGTTCATGATCGAGGAGCTGGCGGTCGCCGCCCAGCACAAGGTCCCCTACGTCCACGTCCTCGTGAACAACGCCTACCTGGGTCTGATCCGCCAGGCGCAGGGCGGCCTCGGCATCAACTTCGAGGTGAACCTCGAGTTCGAGAACATCAACACCCCGGAGATCGGCGTCTACGGCGTCGACCACGTCAAGGTCGCCGAGGGCCTGGGCGTCAAGGCCATCCGCGTCACCGACCCGGACAAGCTGGGCGAGGCCTTCGAGGAGGCCAAGAAGCTGGCGCAGGAGTTCCAGGTCCCGGTCGTCGTCGAGGCCATCCTGGAGCGCGTCACCAACATCGCGATGAGCAAGACGGTCGACATGAGCGACGTCACCGAGTTCGAGGAGCTCGCGACCGAGCCGGGCCACGCCCCGACCGCGATCAAGCCCCTCCAGGTCTGATCGACCCCGCACGTACGCAGCGGCCCCCGCCCCTCCTTCCCGGAGGGCGGGGGCCGCTGGGCGTTCGGGGGTGGTGCGGGCCAGTGGCCACACCGCTGTCCAGACCAGTGAGTACGAGGCACGGTCCGACGGTGACCGACACCCCGACGGGGTGAATCCGGGGCGGCGCCAACCACCCGCGGCCCGGGCCCCGGCCCCCGGGCGGCACCCACGCGGAGGCATGCCCTGCGGCCCTGAGAACGGCCGGCTCCGGTTGCAAGCGGGGCCGGGGGCCGTACCCCCCTCGGACGGCCTCAGGGACGGTTGGGGGCTTCCCGTCAGTCCCATCGTCCTTCCGCG
>NZ_JZWV01001473.1 GCF_000966975.1 Streptomyces katrae
CCCCCGAGCCCCGCCCGAGCGAGCCTGCGGCGGCCCCCGAGGCCTCCACGACCGCACGCCCCGGCCGCGGGGCAACCGCACGACCCACCCGTGACGCGACCGTCCGGCCCGACCCCGACACGACCGTCCGGCCCGGCCCCGGCACGGCCGTCCCCCACCAGCGCGACGCGGTCGTGCGGCCCGGCCCCGAGGCGGCCGTCCCCCACCAGCGCGACGCGGTCATGCGGCACGGCCACCACCACGTCGGGCACCCCCGCGCACGCGCGGTCGTCAAGGCGGTCGCCCTCCTCGCCGCCACCGCCGCCGGCGGCATGCTCGTCCTCCGGGGCAACGAGGCCCTCGCCGGCCTCGACTCGCCCGCCGCGCCCCGCCCCGGGGCCGCCACCGCCGCCGCCCCGGACGCCCCGGACCCCGGCCGGGTCCTCCAGATCGTCGCCCACCCCGACGACGACCTGTACTTCATGAACCCCGACCTCGGGTACTCCATAGCCGCCGGCCACCCCGTGACCACCGTCTACCTCACCTCCGGCGAAGCCGACGGCATCAACGCCGGGGCCGGTAAGGCGGCCTCCACCCGGCCCGACAAGCCCGCCTACGCCGAGGCCCGGCAGAACGGCATCCGCGCCGCCTACGCCAAGATGGCCACCGGCGACCGCAGCAGCGCCTGGAAGCGCACCGTCGTCCCGACCAAGGGCGGCGGCCACGCCGAGGTCGACGTCCTCGTCGCCCGGCCCCAGATCAACCTCGTATGGCTGCAGATGCGCGAGGCGGGCAACGTCTACCAGGACGTCCCCGACAGCCTCCACGGCCTGTGGGACGGCAAGGTGCCCCGCCTGGAGTCGCTGCTCGCCTCCGGCAGCCCCGTCCGGCGGGGGTTCGCGTACACCAAGGACCAGGTCGTCCAGACGATCGTCGGCATCCTGGAGCGGTACCGGCCCACCACCATCCGCACCCAGGACCCCACCCCCGGCCGCTTCCACGACGCCGCCAAGCGCTACACCGACCACCAGGACCACTTCTACGGCGCCCGGTTCGTGCAGCTGGCCGCCGCCCTGTACGCGGAGGGGTTCAAGGACCGGCCGCACTTCGCCGTCCAGAACTACGTCGGCTACTTCAACGGCTCCCTGCCCCGCGCCCTCGGCCCCGGCGAGGCCAAGGAGAAGCTGGACATCCTGGACACGTACGCCTGGCTGGACAAGGAGAACCACTGCGGCAGCGAGGCCGGCTGCGGAGACCTCAAGGTCGCCGAGCACCCGTCGGGCAACGGCTGGACCCAGACCGTCAACTACGCGCGCGGCACCGGCACCGACTGGCTGACCTCCGACGCCGAGCACGGCCTGTGGGCCTTCAAGGTCCTCGACGGCCAGGTCGCCCTCTGGCACCGCAGCGGCCTCATAGGACGCTGGAACGGTCCCCGCCTCCTCCCCGGAACCGGGATGGACCAGGGCATATCGACCGTGACCCTGAAGGACGGCCGGATTGCCGCCTTCGGCACCCGGACCTCCTTCGGCGACAAGCCCGCCGACTACCGGCGCGAGGTCGTCTACGCCGTCCAGCAGGCCCCCGGCTCCGAGGAGTTCGGCCCCTGGGAGTCGCTCGGCACCCCC
>NZ_JZWV01001474.1 GCF_000966975.1 Streptomyces katrae
CCCGGGGAGTCGCTCGGCACCCCCGAGGCCTCCGACGCCGACTGGACCTCCGACATCAGCTCGCCCGCCGTGTCCGTCGACGGCACCGGCGCCCTCGCCGTCTACGTTCGCGACGGCGCCTCCACCCTGCGCGGACGCGTCCGGCACCCGGACGGCTCGTGGGGCCCGTGGGAGGCCCACGGCGGCGCCGACCTGCACGGCACCCCGGTCACGGGCACCGACGGCGCCGGGCGGCGGATGGTCTTCGCCGCCACCACCAAGTCGGTGACCGGCTGGCTCCAGCCCGGCCCCGGCGCCCCCCTGGGCCCGGCCACCCCCACCGGCCTGCCCGAGACCACCCTCCCCCTCACGGCCGAGGGCCGCGAGGGCGGCGTACGGATCTGGTTCCGCAAGCCGGGCTCCGGCAACGTCCGCACCGCCCTGATGACGGACGCGGACGGCCTGAAGGCGACCGGCCTCACCGACCTCGGCGGTCTCCAGGGCTTCGGCTCGGTGACCGCGAGCGGACACCTCCTCGCGGGCCGCTCGGCGGGCGGGCTGCTCGGGGCGGACGTCGGCGAGGGACGGCCCTGGGAGCGCTCGCCGCTGATGTTCGTGGGCGCCCCGTCCAGCACCATGACCGGGAAGAACCTGGTCAGCCTGGCGGTCGTGGGCCTCGACGCACGGCTGTACGTCACCTCGTCGGCGGACGAGCCCGACGCCTACCTCGCCCCGTGGCAGCCGGTGGGCCCGCGCAACACCACGCCGTGATCCCGGCCCCGTGACCGGTCCACCCGGCACAGGCGGGGGCCACCAGGCATAGGCGGCACATCGGCTGGACAGACACCATCCGTGCCACATCAGCTCCAACACCCCACACCAGGACCATCCTTACCGCCCTTGCCGCGCGCGGGCGCGGGACACGTCCACGATCCGGGCGGAGGCGCGCACCGGGGCCGCCGACCGTGCACAATCACACCCGGTCGTTTTCGGAAAACGCGCGTCATCGGTGAAATCGGTGAACCAACTCGCCCGATTTCGCCTCTCAGTGACTACACAGCGGTTCTTCCCGCCCGGAACGACCTCAAGGCGTAACCGATGCCCGTTTCCCGCCGCCGCTTCCTCCTCGCGGCCGTCGTGCCCATGCTCACCCTGGGCGCTTCCGGTGTGCTCTCCATCGCCTCCGGCCAGCAGACGGCGGCCGAGGCCACCCAGGGCAGGGACCCGTCCGCGCTCCTCCCGGCCAGCACCACCTCCGGAACGGTCGTCCAGATCGTCGCCCACCCCGACGACGACCTGTTCTTCATGAACCCCGACCTCAGCCGCTCCCTGCTCGCCGGGCTCCCCGTCACCACCGCCTACCTCACCTCCGGCGAGGCCGACGGCCGCAACGCGGCCAACGGCGGCCAGGCCAAGGACCCGCAGCAGCCCGCCGACCGCGCCCGCTACGCGGAGGCCCGGCAGAACGGCATACGCTCCGCCTACGCCCAGATGGCCACCGGAGACCGCACCAGCGCGTGGAAGCGCACGGTCATACCCACCGCCGGCGGCGGCCAGGCCGAGCTCGACGTCCTCGTCGCCCGCCCCCAGGTCAACCTGGTCTGGCTCCAGCTGCGCGAGGCCCGCAACCCGGCCGCCGAGAACCCCGACAGCCTGCGCGGCCTGTGGAACGGCGAGATACCGGCGCTGGGCGCCCAGCTCACCACCGGGACCCCGGTCAAGCAGCCCTTCTCGTACACCAAGGACCAGGTGATCCAGTCCATATCGGGCATCCTGGAGCGCTACCGTCCGACGACGATACGGATGCAGGACCCGACGCCGAACCGCTACCCGGACACCGGCAAGTACACCGACCACCAGGACCACATGTACGGCGCCCGCTTCGTGCAGGCCGCCACCGCCGCGTACGCCGAGCGGGTCGCCGACCGGCCGCGGTTCTCGGTCCAGAACTACCTCGGCTACCACAACGGCACCCTCCCCCACGCCTTGGACCCGCAGACCGCCGAAACGAAGATCGGCTACCTCAAGACGTACGCCTGGCAGGACCACGCAGACTACTGCGGCTCCCCCGACGGCTGCGGCGACCGCAAGGTGGCCGGCAGCCCCACCGGCCGCAACTGGGCCCAGTCCCTGCGCTACGCCCGCGCCGACAACGCCTCCTGGCTCACGGAGGGCACCCCCGGCCGGCTCTGGGCCTTCGCCGCCCTCGACGGCCGGATGGCCGTCTGGACCCGCGACCGCTCCGGCGCCTGGACCGGCCCCGCCCTGCTCCCCGGCACCGGCATCGACTCCGGGGCCACCACCGCCCGCCTCCCCGACGGCCGCGTCGCGGTCCTCGCCACCCGCACCGTCCTCGGCACCCGGCCCGCCGACTACCGGCGCGAGGTGGTGTACGCCGTCCAGACCGCCCCCGACGGCCCGTTCGGCCCCTGGCAGTCCCTCGGCACCCCCGAACCCGGCGACGAACCCGGCACCTCCGCCATCAGCGCCCCCACCGCCGCCGTCGACGCGGCGGGCCGCCTGACCGTCTACCTCCGCGACACCCGGCGCACCCTGCGGGCCCGCGTCCAGCAGCCCTCGGGCACCTTCACCGACTGGCAGGCACTGGGCGGCGAGGACCTCCAGAGCGACCCGGTGGCCCTCACGGACTCAGCGGGCCGCCGCCACGTCTACGCCACCACCACCCGGTCCGTCCTGGCCTGGACCCAGCCCGCCCCCGACGCCCCGCTCGCCGGCCCGTACCCCAT
>NZ_JZWV01001475.1 GCF_000966975.1 Streptomyces katrae
GACGGTCTCGTGCCCGCCCCGGGCACACGGCCGGACGCCCGCCCGGGACACCCCGGCCGGCAGGTCCACGGCCTCGTACCCGTCCCGGGCCGGCCCGCCGCCGTCGTACCGGCCGCCCGCTGCGCGGGCCCGGCCCGCCCCGGGGTGCGGGGGCTCGCCCCCGCTTCGGGGAAGGGCCCGGGCGGGGGACTCCCTCCCGCGGCCGAAGGCACCGCCGCGCACCTCACCCGTACCCGTACCCGCAACACCCGCACCGCCGAGGAGACCCACCCGTGAGCGACCACGCCGAGCACCCCGCGTGGAGCGAGCCCGACGGCACGTCGGTCCCCGCCGCGCCCGCACCGGCCGCCGCCGCCACCGCGCTGACGCCCGCCGGCCGCGGACGCGGCCCGCCTCGTCGGGTTCGGGCTCCAGCCCAAGCTGCTCCCCGCCCGGGACGCCGAGTACGCCGAACTGCTGCGCCGCTACCGCGAGGACCCCGCCTTCGGCCGGCTCGCCGACGCCGTCGCCACCGGCCTCGGCCTCGTCGTCCTGGAGGTCTCCCCGCGCGCCGGCATGGCCGTCGCCGCCGGCGAGGACTCCGTCTTCGCCGTCCGCATGGGCGACTACGCCCGCCGCACCGCCGCCGACGGCGGCGACCGCTTCCTCCACGGCCTCGCCCACCTCGCCGTCGCCGCCCTCGCCTTCCCCCGCCCCGAGGACCTCGCCGACGACGGCTACATCGGCCGGATCACCGTCAACGGCGTCGACGCCTTCGTCCGCCAGACCTGCCGCCGCCTGGAGGAGCGCGCCGAGGAACTCGGCGAGAACACCGACCCCGCCTCCGACGCCCCCGGCCTGGAGGCCGCCTGGCGGGTCTACGCCCGCCGCAGCGCGACGGGCGCCACCAAGGACGCCCGCCGCCTCGCCGGCTCCACCACCGGCATCGTCGGCAAGGCCGCCGCCTTCCTCACCGAGTCCGGCTTCCTCCAGCGCACCGGCGACGACGCCGGCGGCACCTACCGCACCACCCCCCGCTACCAGCTCCAGGTCCGCGACATGGCGGGCACGGCGGCCATGGCCGAACTCCTGGAACTCGGCGTGGTCCCCGTCAGCGACGGCTGCGCCACCCTCCTGCCGCCGCCCGAGGGCGACGACCTCGAACTCGCCGCCGACGCCGGCCTGCCGTTCCACGCCTGAGCCGAACGCCGCACGCCCCACGCCCCACGCGCCCCCGTACTGAGACACACCGAGAAGCAACGAGAGTCCGCCGCCATGTACGAGCTGTCCCGGATCCGCCTCTACTCCATCGGGCCCGCCGGCGCACGCTACGCCGACACCGTGCTCGACCTGCCCGCCCCGCCGCCCGGCCCCCGCCGGCGTGCTCTTCCTGGAGAACGGCGGCGGCAAGTCCGTCCTCCTCAAGCTGATCTTCTCGGTCATGCTCCCCGGCCACCGCAACACCCTCGGCGGCGCCAGCTCCGGTGTGCTCCGCAAGTTCCTCCTCGCCGACGACTGCGGCCACGTCGCCCTGGAATGGCAGCACACTCAGACCGGCGAGTGCGTGGTCGTCGGCAAGGTCAGCGAATGGCGCGGCCGCCAGGTCTCCAACGACCCCCGCAAGTTCGCCGAGGCCTGGTACTCCTTCCGCCCGGGGCCGGGCCTGAGCCTGGACAACCTCCCCGTCGCCGAGGCCACCTCCGTGCGCCCGCCCGCCGAGGGCGCCTCCGGCGCCCAGGGCCGCCGCCGCACCATGAAGGGCTTCCGCGACGCGCTCACCGAGGCCGGCAAGGCCTACCCGCACCTGGAGGTCTCCTGGGAGGAGATCCACGACCGCTGGAACGAACACCTCACCGAACTCGGCCTCGACCCCGAACTCTTCCGCTACCAGCGCGAGATGAACGCCGACGAGGGCGAGGCCGCCGGCCTCTTCGCGGTCAAGAAGGACTCCGACTTCACCGACCTGCTGCTGCGCGCCGTCACCGACACCCGCGACACCGACGGCCTCGCCGACCTGGTCCACGGCTTCGGCAACAAGCTCGGCCGCCGCGCCGAGCTCATGGCCGAACGCGACTTCACCGCCGGCTCCGTCGACCTGCTCACCCGCATCGTGGAGGCCGCCGAGACCCGCGCCCGGCTGCGCGACGTCCACGCCGGCGCCGAACGCCGCACCCGCACCCTCGCCCGCCGGCTCTCCGCCCGCGCCGCCGAGGAACGCGGCCGCGCCGCCGACCTCGCCCAGCAGGTCACCGGCGCCGCCCACGCCGTCACCGCCGCCGAGGAGCAGCGCGCCCGCAGCGCCGCCGTCTCCGCCGAACTCGCCTACCGGCACGCCTCGCTGGCCCTGACCGTCGCCGACAAGGCCGCCGCCGCCCAGCGCCGCGAGCTCCTCGAAGCCCGCACCCTGCACTCCGCCTGGCAGGCCGCCGAGACCGTCCTGCGCCACCGCGCCGCCGCCGACCGCTCCGCCCGCGTCGCCGCCGCGATCCGCGAAGCCGAACGGGACGCCGCCCCGGCGCTCGCCGCCCGCGCCACCGCCGCCGCCGAACTCGTACGGGCCCTGCACACGGCCGCCGAACAGGGCGAGCGCGCCGCCAACGAGGAGGAGGAGCGTTCCGCCGAGCTCCAGGCCCTCGGTGAGACCGCCCACCGCGACGCCACCTCCGCCGCCACCGCCGCCCAGCGCGCCCGCAGCGAGGCCGAACACCTGCGGGCCCGCCTCGCCG
>NZ_JZWV01001476.1 GCF_000966975.1 Streptomyces katrae
CGTACATCCTCCAGCTGCGCCGGCGGCTCGGCACGGCCATGGGGCCAGGCCGGCCGGGGGCCGCGAAGGAGGTCCTGACGACCCGGCACGGCGGGTACCTGCTCCAGGTGCCGCCCGGGGCCGTCGACGTGAACGTGTACGAGGAGCTCGTCGCCCGAGGACAGGCCGCCTTCGACGGCGGTGACGACGAGGGCGCGGCCGGGCTGCTGCGCGAGGCGCTCGCGCTGTGGCAGGGGCCCGCGCTGGTCGACGTACGGGTGGGGCCGGTCCTGGAGATCGAGGTGATGCGGCTGGAGGAGAGCCGGCTCGTCACCGTCGAGCGGAGGATCGACGCCGACCTGCGGCTCGGGCGGCACGCCGAACTCCTCGCCGAGCTCACCGAACTGGGCGCGCGGTACGCGCAGCACGAGGGGCTGCACTCGCAGCTGATGGTGGCGCTGTACCGGTCCGGGCGGCAGGCGAGCGCGCTGGACGTGTACCGGCGGCTGCGCGGGCGGCTGATCGGGGAGCTGGGGGTCGAGCCGTCGCCGCAGCTCCAGCGGCTGCACCAGGCGATGCTCAAGACGGACCCCGCGCTGGACGTGGTGGCCGGGCCCAAGCGGGGGTCGACCTTCGACCTCTACGCGGCGTAGCGGGAAGAAACCTTTCGGATTTCCTCCGGGAACGTGTCACAT
>NZ_JZWV01001477.1 GCF_000966975.1 Streptomyces katrae
TCACATCCGGACCGGGCCGTCTGTCCCCTGAGTGAGACCACGACGGAGGAGGACGGTCATGAAGGTGCTGCTGGCGGGTGCGAGCGGGGTCCTGGGACAGCGGACGGCGGCGGCCCTGCGCGCCGCGGGCCACGAGGTCGCGGGCCTCGGCCGGGGCGCCGGGATGGACGTACGGGCCGACCTGCTCGACCGGGAGGGGCTGCTGCGGGCCGTCGAAGGGCGGGGCTTCGACGCGGTCGTGCACGCGGCGACCGCACTCGCGGGCAAGGCCATGGCCCGCCACCAGGACATGGCGGGCACCAACCGGCTGCGCACCGAGGGCACGGTGAACCTGCTGGCCGCCGCCCGGGAGACGGGGGCGCGGCGGTTCGTCGTCGAGTCGATGATGTTCGGCTACGGGTACGGGGACCACGGCGGGGCGCTGATCGGCGAGGACGACGGCTTCGGGCCGCGCGGGACGAACGTCTGGCTGGAGCGGCACGTCGGCGCGATGCGGACCAAGGAGGAGCTGGCGTTCACCGCCGACGGGATCGAGGGAGTGAGCCTGCGGTTCGGGCTGTTCTACGGGGAGGGCGTCACCGACAGCCACCTGGTGCCGCTGCTGCGGGGGCGCAAGCTTCCGGTGGTCGCCGCCAAGGGGCGGGCGCTGAGCTGGGTCGACG
>NZ_JZWV01001478.1 GCF_000966975.1 Streptomyces katrae
CTGGGTCGACGTGGCGGACGCGGCGCGGGCGGTGGCCCTGGCGGTGGACGCCGGGCGTGCGGGCGAGGCGTACAACATCGCCGATGACGTCCCGGCCGGCTGGGGCGAGCACATGGGGGCGGTGGCGCGGGCCTTCGGGGCGCCGGAGCCGATGAGCGTGCCGCTGTGGGTGCTGCGGCCGGCGCCGCTCGCGCACGCCATCATGGGCACCGACCTGCGGATGTCGAACGCCAAGGCGCGGCGGGAGCTGGGCTGGCGGCCCGGGTACGGGAGCAGCCTGGACGGGGTGCGGGCGCTGGCGGGGGCGGGTGCGGGCGCGAGCGCGGGGCGGCGGGTGACGGCCGCTTGAGAGCCGGCCCGCGCCGCGGGGCATCCGGCATGTGAAATGGCCGGTGGGGTGCGGCGGCCGGTGTGATCATCGGGCGATGAGCGATGAACAGCGGACCCCGCCCGAGCTGGTGGGCGACGAACGGGCCACCCTGACCAGTGTCCTGCAGTGGCAGCGGGACACCCTGCGGATGAAGTGCGCGGGCCTGACCGACGAGCAGCTGCGGCGCAAGGCCGTCCCGCCGTCCGGGCTGAGCCTGCTGGGGCTCGTACGCCACCTCGCGGAGGTGGAGCGCGGCTGGTTCCGCAACGTGCTGGGCGGGGAGGACGTACGCGGGTACTTCCCGAAGAACGAGGCCGGGGAGTGGACGGAGTTCCACGTCGAGGACGCGGACCCGGCCGAGGCCTTCCGGATCTGGGAGGACACCTGCGAGCGGTCGCGGAAGATCGTGGCGGCCGCCGAATCCCTGGACGTGCGGGGGCACTTCGGCGACCAGCCGTACTCGCTGCACTACATCCTGGCCCACATGATCGAGGAGTACGCCCGGCACAACGGGCACGCGGACCTGCTGCGCGAGGCGATCGACGGGGTCACGGGGGAGTAGGGGTGCGGGGCCGGGGTCAGGGCCGGGGTCAGACCGGGGCCAGGGTCAGGCCGGGCGCTCGGCGGCCGCGCGGTCCACGGCGTCCAGGGCGGTCTGCCACGGGAAGTGCGGCGGGGCGTCCTGGCCGGCCGGGCCGGGGACGAAACCGCCCTCGCCGAAGAGCAGCTCGGCGCCCGCACCCCGCAGGACGGTGAGGGACTGCTCGAACTGGGGGTGCGCGGCGAGCGCCGCGTTGGTGCAGGGCATGGCGACCACCGGGACGCCCTTGCCGAGGGCCTCGGCCGCGACCCCGACGGTGAACCGGTCGGTGAGGCCCAGGGCCCAGGCGTTGACCGTGTTGAAGGTGGCGGGGGCGAACAGCACGGCGTCCGCGGGCGGCCACACGTCGGGCTCCCCGGGGAGCTTGTACTGCCAGCGCACCGGGTTGCCGGTCAGGGCCGCGAGCCCGTCGAGGCTCTCGGACACCCACCGCGCCGCCGCCGGGGTCAGACCCACGCAGACGTTCCAGCCGCGCGACTGGGCGTCCTCGATCACGTGGGCCACGTCGAAGACGGGCGGGGCGGCGGAGCAGAACAGGTAGAGAGTCCTCGTCATGTGGATCATGGGATCACATGCCCCGTAGCGGTGTGTCCAGAGGGTCCGACAGATCCGGAAAGCCCGGTGGCCGAGGGGCGGGTGCCGGGCGGCGTTCGGCGTGGACGCACGCGTATGGGGGTGAGCGTCTGGGCCATGTCGCGTCTCACCCCGCGGCGATTGACTGGTTCCCATGACGACGAACTCGAACGCGACGAAGAAGACCCTGGTCATCGGGGGCAACGGCAAGACCGGACGGCGTGTCGCGGAGCGGCTGCTGGTCCAGGGGCGGCCGGTGCGGATCGGGTCGCGGACCGGAGAGCCGGCCTTCGACTGGCACCGGCCCGAGACCTGGGGGCCGGCGCTGCGGGACGTGGACCGGGTGTACGTCACCTACCAGCCCGACCTCTCCTTCCCCGGGGCCGCCGACCAGGTCGGCGCCTTCGCGGAGGCGGCGGTGGCGGCCGGGGCGCGCCGGCTGGTGCTGCTGTCCGGGCGCGGCGAGGAGGCGGCCCGGACCAGTGAGGACCGGCTGAAGGACTCCGGGGCCGACTGGACCGTGGTGCGCGCCAGTTGGTTCCACCAGAACTTCGACGAGGACTTCTTCCTGGAGCCCGTACGGGCCGGGGAGATCGCCCTGCCGGTGGCGGACGCCGTCGAACCCTTCGTGGACGCCGGTGACATCGCCGACGTGGCGGTGGCCGCGCTCACCGACGACCGGCACATCGGCAGGACGTACGAGCTGTCCGGGCCTCGGCTGCTGGGCTTCGGGGAGGTGGCCGCCGAGCTGTCGAAGGCGACCGGGCGCGAGATCGCGTACGTGCCCGTCTCCGACGGGGAGTTCCGGGCGGCACTGCGGGAGGAGGGGCTGCCGGAGGAGTTCGCGGAGCTGTTCGCCCTCATCCTGGACGGGCGCAACGCGCACCTGGTGCACGGGGTGGAGGAGGTACTGGGGCGCCCGCCCCGGGACTTCGCCGACTATGCGCGCGAGGTGGCGGCGAGCGGGGTCTGGGACGTCTGAGGGGGATGGGTGGGAGACGTGCCGGGGACGTGCGGGGGCGGGCTGGGGACGTGCGGGGGCGGGCCGGGTGAGGATGGGGCCATGGACACGTTGACCGGGCTGCTCGACGGGCCCAAGGCCCGTGGTGCCGTCCTGCTGAAGACCGTCTTCGACCCGCCGTGGGCGGTGCGGATCGAGG
>NZ_JZWV01001479.1 GCF_000966975.1 Streptomyces katrae
TCGAGGACCGGGCCCCGCTGTCGGTGCTCACCATGGTGCGGGGCCAGGCGTGGCTGCTGCCCGACGACGGGGAGCCGGCGCTGGTCGGCCCGGGTGACGTGGCGGTCGTACGGGGGCCCGGGGCGTACACCCTCGCGGACCGCCCGGACACCCCGGTGGAGGTCACGGTCGGGCCCGACCAGCGGTGCAGTACGCCGGAGGGCGAGGACCTCGCCGAGCGGCTCGCGCTCGGGGTGCGGACGTGGGGCCGGCCGGGGCCGGGTGCGGCCGTGATGCTGAGCGGGACGTACCAGGCGCCGGGCGAGATCGGCCGGCTGCTGCTGGGAGCGCTGCCCGCGGTGCTGGTCCGTCCGGCGGGGGCGGCCGACGCCACCCTGATCGGGCTGCTGGCCACGGAGGTGGCCCGGGACGAGCCGGGGCAGGAGATCGTCCTGGACCGGCTCCTCGACCTGCTGCTGATCGGAGTGCTGCGGGCCTGGCTCGCCGCTCCCGGGGCGGGGGCGCCGGGCTGGTACCGGGCGCAGGGCGATCCGGTCGTCGGGGTGGCGCTGCGGCTGCTGCACGAGGAGCCCGCGTACGGGTGGACCGTGGCCGAGCTGGCGCGGCGGGCGGGGGTGTCACGGGCCGCGCTGGCCCGGCGGTTCACGGAGCTCGTCGGGGAGCCGCCCGTCGCCCATCTGACGGGCTGGCGGCTCGCCCTGGCCGCCGACCTGCTGCGCGAGCCGGACGCCACGGTGGGGTCGGTGGCCCGGCGGGTGGGGTACGGGAGCGCGTTCGCGCTGTCGGCGGCCTTCAAGCGGGTCCGCGGGGTGAGCC
>NZ_JZWV01001480.1 GCF_000966975.1 Streptomyces katrae
CCCCGGACCTCCAAGACCCCCGGCATCGGCGGCGCGGGCGGCCCGCGCCGCGGCCCGGGCAGCCGCAGCGGGCAGTCCCGCCCCCGCGAGCTGGACGCGCGGATCGAGGAGCGCGTGCGCGACCGGTACGCCGACAAGCCGGTGATCAAGACCCCGAAGACCTTCCCCGGTGCCGAGCTGGAGGGCGAGCGCCTGCAGAAGGTGCTGGCCCGGGCCGGCATGGGCTCGCGCCGCGCCTGCGAGGAGCTCATCGAGCAGGCCCGCGTCGAGGTCAACGGCGAGATCGTCACCGAGCAGGGCAAGCGCGTCCAGCCGAAGGACGAGATCAAGGTGGACGGCCTGACCGTCGCCACCCAGTCCTACCTGTTCTTCGCGCTGAACAAGCCGGCCGGCGTCGTCTCCACCATGGAGGACCCGGACGGCCGCCAGTGCCTGGGCGACTACGTCACCAACCGTGAGACCCGTCTCTTCCACGTCGGCCGGCTCGACACCGAGACCGAGGGCATCATCCTCCTCACCAACCACGGTGAGCTGGCCCACCGCCTCACGCACCCCAAGTACGGCGTGCAGAAGACGTACGTCGCCGCGATCACCGGTTCCCTGCCGCGCGACATCGGCAAGCGGCTCAAGGAAGGCATCGAGCTGGAGGACGGGTACGCCCGGGCCGACAACTTCCGCGTCGTCGACCAGGTCGGCAAGAACTACCTGGTCGAGGTGACCCTCCACGAGGGCCGCAAGCACATCGTCCGCCGCATGCTGTCCGAGGCCGGCTTCCCGGTCGACAAGCTCGTCCGGACCGCCTTCGGCCCGATCGAGCTCGGCGACCAGAAGTCCGGCTGGCTGCGCCGCCTGACCAACACCGAGGTCGGCATGCTCATGCGCGAGGTCGGCCTCTAGCCCTCCCCGACGCCCCCGTACGGAAGCCCGCGGTGCCACCGGCGCCGCGGGCTTCCGCGTTCCCGGACGGACTCTTGCCGGAGTGCGCCGCCCCTGTTTATAGTCAACCTGACTATTAAAGGGAGCGGGTGGCCCCATGGGCTGGTACATGAGCTGGACCGAGATCCTCGGCTTCGCCACGGGCGCCCTGTGCGTCTGGCTGGTGGCGCGGCAGCACGTCGCGAACTGGCCGGTCGGCATCGCCAACAACGTGTTCTTCATCGTCCTGTTCGCCCAGGCCGGCCTCTACGCCGACGCCGGGTTGCAGATCGTCTTCATCGCCCTCGCCGCGTACGGCTGGTGGTCCTGGACCCACGGGGGTGGACCAGGAACCGCCGAGGCCCTGCCGGTGCGCCGCACCACGCGCGCCGAATGGATCTGGCTGCTCGCGGCGGGGGCGGTGGGGACCGCCGCGCTGACCCTGCTCCTCGGCCGGGTCAGCGACTCCACCGTCCCCTTCTGGGACGCGCTCACCACCGCCCTCTCGCTCATGGCCACCTACGGCCAGTGCCGCAAGCTCCTGGAGTCCTGGTGGCTGTGGATCGCCGCCGACCTCGTGTACGTCCCGCTGTACGCCTACAAGGGGCTGTACCTGACCTCGGTCCTCTACGTGGGCTTCCTCGCCCTGTGCGTGGCCGGGTACGTCGGCTGGCGCCGCGCCCTCCCGGCGCGCGCGCGCCGCCCGCACGGCGGCGGCCACGGGGGCGGCCGCATGAGCGGCGCCAGGCGGTACGGGCACGGGCTGGTGCTCGGCAAGTTCTACCCGCCGCACGCCGGCCACCACCACCTCGTGCGCACCGCCCAGGACCAGTGCGAGCGGCTGACCGTGCTGGTGTGCGCCGCCTCGGTGGAGTCGGTGCCGCTCGCCGACCGGGTCGCCTGGATGCGCGAGGAGCACCCCGGCGCGGACGTGGTCGGCG
>NZ_JZWV01001481.1 GCF_000966975.1 Streptomyces katrae
GACGTGGTCGGCGCGGTCGACGACATCCCCGTCGACCTGCACGACCCGGAGATCTGGGAGGCCCACATGAAGGTCTTCCGGGCGGCGGTGGGCCGGCCCGTGGACGCCGTGTTCACCTCGGAGGAGTACGGCACCGAGCTCGCCCGGCGGTTCGGCGCCGAGGAGGTCCTCGTGGACCCGGCGCGCAGCCTGTTCCCGGTCTCCGGGACGGCCGTACGGGCGGACCCGGCCGGCTGCTGGGAGTACCTGGGGCCGGCCGTACGGGCCGCGCTGACCCGGCGGGTCGTGGTGCTCGGCGCCGAGTCCACCGGGACCACCACCCTCTCCCGGGAGCTGGCCGCGCACTACCGGCGGCGCGGCGGCGTGTGGGCGAAGACCGGCTGGGTCGCCGAGTACGGGCGCGAGTACAGCGAGGAGAAGCTGGCCGCGGCCCGCGCGGTGGACCCGGCGGCCTCCTGGGAGCACATGACCTTCACCTCGCGGGAGTTCCCCGTCATCGCCCGGCGGCAGGACGAGAACGAGGACCGGGCCGCCCGCCTGGGCTCGCCGGTGCTGTTCTGCGACACCGACTCCTTCGCGACGGGCGTCTGGCACGAACGCTACGTCGGCGGACGCAACCGCGAGGTCGAGCGGATCGCCGCGCGGACCCGGCGGGACCTGTACCTGCTGACCGACCACGAGGGAGTCCCCTTCGAGGACGACGGCCTGCGCGACGGGCCGGAGCTCAGACCCTGGATGACCGCCCGCTTCCGGCGGGAACTCGCGCGCACCGGGAGGCGTTTCCTGGTGGTGAGCGGTGACCGCGGCTCGCGGCTGGAGCAGGCCGTGGCGGCGGTGGACGGTCTGCTGGCCGAGGGCTGGCACTTCACGGCACCCCTTCCGGAGCGCCGGTGAACCCCGCGCCCTACGACCCGTACGCCTTCGAGCCGTTCGCGGTGACCGTGGACCTGGCCGTGCTCACCGTGCGCGGCGGCGCCCTGCACGTCCTGCTGATCCGGCGCGGGCAGGAACCGTACGCGGGCGCCTGGGCGCTGCCCGGCGGCTTCGTGCTGCCCCGGGAGTCCGCCGAGACGGCGGCGCTGCGCGAGCTCGCCGAGGAGACGGGCCTGCCGCCCGCCCTGGTCGGGGCCCTGCACCTGGAGCAGCTGCGCACCTACAGCGAACCGGACCGCGACCCCCGGATGAGGGTGGTCTCCGTGGCCTTCACCGCGCTCGTCCCCGACATGCCGGAGCCGGCCGAGGAAGGCGGCGGGGACGCCGACCGGGCGCGCTGGGTGCCGGTCGGGGAGGCCTCCGGGCTCGCCTTCGACCACGGGCGGATCCTCGCGGACGCGCGCCGGCGGGTCGGCTCCAAGCTGGAGTACACCTGCCTCGCCACCGCCTTCTGCCCGCCCGAGTTCACCCTCGGGGAACTCCAGGCCGTCTACGAGACGGTCTGGGGCACCGGCCTCGACCGCCCCAACTTCCGCCGCAAGGTGCTCGCCACGCCCGGCTTCGTCGAAGCCGTCCCGGGAGGCGCCCGGCTCACCGGCGGCCGCGGCAAACCGGCCGCCCTCTACCGGGCCGGACCGGCGACCCCCCTCCACCCGCCCCTGCTGCGACCCACGGAAGGACCGACCCCGTGACCGCCCCCAAGCGCGCCGCGACCGGCGCCCTGATCGGCCTGGCCCTGGGCGACGCCCTCGGCTTCCCGACCGAGTTCAACGACGTCCCTTCCATCCTGGCCAAGACCGGGCCGTGGCGGCAGATGCGGCTGCCCCGCCCGGCGATCGTCACCGACGACACCCAGATGACCCTGGCCCTGGCCCGCGGGATACGGACGGCCGCCGAACGCGGCCGGGTCGGCCCGCTGCGCCTGACCCGGCCGGTCCGCGAGGAGTTCGTCGACTGGTACCACTCCCCGGAGAACAACCGCGCCCCCGGCCGCACCTGCCTGGTGGCCTGCCGCCTCCTCGACGACCCGGCGCGGGACTGGCGCGACGCCAGCCAGGTGGGCTCCAAGGGCTGCGGCGCCAACATGCGCGTGGCACCGGTCGGCCTGGTCCCCGGCTGGACGGACGAGGAGCGCGCGGGCGCCGCCCAGCTCCAGTCCGCCCTCACCCACGGCCACCCCACCGCCCTCGCCGCCTCCGACCTCACCGCCCGCGCCGTGCACCTCCTGGCACAGGGCACCGAGGTGACGGGCCTGGTCGGGCGGCTGCGCTCGTACGCCCTGGAGAACCGCACCCGCTACCACGAGCGCTGGCTCGGCGACCTCTGGATGCGCACCGCCTCCGACGCCTCCCCGGAGTCCTTCATCGCCCGGGGCTGGGACGACTGCCTGGCCGTCCTCGACCGGCTCGCGGCGGCCCTGCGCACCCCCTCCCCGGAGACCGACCCCTGCCTGACCACCGGCGAGGGCTGGATCGCCGAGGAGGCCCTGGCCACCGCCCTCCACTGCTTCCTGCTCTTCCCCGACGAACCCCTCCTGGCCCTGCGCCGCGCGGCCTGCACCTCGGGCGACTCGGACTCCCTCGCCTGCCTGGCCGGCGCCTTCGCGGGCGCCCACCTCGGCGCGGACGCCTGGCCCCGCGACTGGGAGGGCGGCATCGAATACCGCTCCGAACTGCTGTCCTTCGGGACCCTCTGGGACGCGTGAGCCGGACCTAGGTCGTCCCTTTCGGATCTTGCCGGTCAAGCCCGCG
>NZ_JZWV01001482.1 GCF_000966975.1 Streptomyces katrae
GGCATGGACGGGGCTTCCTTTCAGGGGTGGTGCGCGGGGTTCAGACGCCGGGGTCCGGGGTGACTGGTTCGCTCACCCCGGCCCGGACGGCCTCCAGCTGCGCGGCGAAGGCCAGGCCGAGGAAGAGGGCGGTCGAGGTCAGGTAGGACCACAGCAGCAGGGAGACGAAGGCGCTGAGGGGCCCGTACACGGTGGTGAAGGAGCCGCCGTCGCCGACGTAGAGGCTCAGTCCCCACGTCGCCAGCAACCACAGTGTCAGGTACACGCCCGCGCCGAAGGCCAGCCACGTGTAACCGGGCTGCCGGCGGCGCGGGGCGAGGCGGAAGATCGCGCTGGTGGCGAGGAGGGCCAGCAGGACGCCCACGGGCCAGCGCAGCAGGTCCCAGGTGTGGACCGGGCCCGGGCCGAGGTGGTACACCTCCGCCACGGCGCGGCTGAGGTGGGCGCCGAGGACGGTGACGCAGAAGCTGAGCCCGAGGGGCAGACCGGCCAGCACGGACATGACCAGCCCGCGGGCGTACTTGTGGAGGAACGGACGGTCGCGTTCGTTCCCGTAGATGCGGTTGGCTCCCCGCTCCACCTGGCACAGGGCGGTGGTCACGTTCACGACGGAGAACAGCAGGCCGAACCAGAGCGCGGCCTGGCTGCCCTCCCCGGACCGCTGTCTGCTCTGTGCCAGGGCCTCGTCCACGACGTCCCGGCTCGGGCCGCCGGCCAGCCTGCGGATCGTCAGTTCCGCTATCCGGCCGACGGCTTCCGTGTGCAGGGCTCCGGACAGCCCGATGAGCGCGATGGCGAGCGGGACGATGGCCAGGACCGTCTGGAGGGCCAGCGCCCTGGAGTGGCTGAAGCCGTCGGCGTAGCGGAAGCGGATGAAGGAGTCCCGTACGAGGCTCCAGCCGCCGTGGCGGCGCAGCGCGGCGACGGCCTCCTCGGCGGACAGTTCCTCGCCCTCGACGGCGCGTGCTGCGGATGCCACCGCCGGGTCCTGGCGCTGCGGTACGCGGGTCGCGGTGCCCAAGTCCGTCACCCCCTGTCCAAGTCGGGTACCCGGGGAACCGGTTCGCCCGCCGGGGTCGTGCGCGGGCGGACGGTACGCTCCGCCGGAGCGTCATCCGGGGCGCGCGGGGGGAGCCAGATCCGCAGGGCGCCCGGTTCCACCTCCGCGGTCAGCCGGGTGGCGGCGGACATCACGTCGCCGTCGAGCTCGTAGGGCTGGGGCCGGCCGAAGCGGATGTCGACGCGCTCGGCGCTGAAGTACTCCAGCGCCCCGCCGGCGACCGGCCCCCGGCCGTGGGCGGGGGCGGGCTGCGCGGGTACGGTCCGGCCGGGGTTGGGGCAGGCGGGGGCGGGCCTGGCGCCGGGCAGCATGCGCGCCACGAGGTGGCCCGCCGCCGCGAGCCAGCCCCGGACGCCGCGCGGGTCGAGCAGCACCACCTCCAGCCGGCCGCTGTCGGCGTGGGCGTCCGGTAGCAGCGGGAGCCCGCCCTGCAGCGCACCGACGTTGCCGACGACGACCATGCGCGCGAGGCGCTCCCGTAC
>NZ_JZWV01001483.1 GCF_000966975.1 Streptomyces katrae
CTCCCGTACCGGGCCGCCGTCGAGCCGGATCGACAGGCGCATGCGGGGGTCGCCGAGGTGGCGGACGGCGGACACCGCGTACGCCGCCCAGCCGAGGCACCGCTTCACCCGGTCGGAGGCCCCGGCAACCATGGCGGCGTCGAAGCCGGCTCCCGCCATGACCGCGAACCTGGCGGGCCGCGGCCCGTCGCCCCGGATCCGGCCCAGGTCGATGCGGGCGGTCCCGCCGGCCAGGGCCGCCTCCAGGGCGGTGGCCGGGTCCGCGTCCAGGCGCAGGTTGTGCGCGAGCAGGTTTCCGGTACCGCAGGGAACCACTGCGAGCGGGATGCCGGTGTGGGCGAGGAGGTCGGCGCAGGCGCGGACGGTGCCGTCCCCGCCGCAGGCGACCACGAGGGCCGGGTCCACCTCGTCGATCCGTCGGGCGAGCGCGCCGGCGGGGTGCTCGGCGGAGGTCTGCGTCCACACCTGGTCGGCGTAGCCGTGGCGGAGCAGGATGTGCCGTACGCGCTCGGCCAGTTCCGGCGTGCAGCCGTGCGGGTGGCGCACCACCACGGCCTGCCGCCCGCCGGGGGCGGGGCGCGGCCGGGGCCGGGGCCGGTCGACGGCGGCGGTGTGGGCGGCCGTACGGGTCCGGGCGGGCAGCAGCAGCGCGTGGGCCAGGACGAGCAGGGTGCAGGCGCCGTTGAGCAGTCCGCCCACCACGTCCGACGGGTGGTGCATGCCGCGGTAGACCCGGGAGCACGCCACGAGCACGGGGATCACGAGCAGGGCGACGGTCAAGGCGTGCCGCAGCCACGGCAGACCGGGCCGGCCGCGGAGTACGGCGAGCACGGCGAGGCCCCCGAACAGCGCCACGGCCGCACCGACGTGGCCGGAGGGGAAGCTGGAGGTCGGCGGTGCCGCGTCCAGCTGAGGCACGTGCGGACGGGGCCTCTCCACGAGGAGGGTGACGAGGAGGAAGACCGCCGACTGCACGGCCACGGCACCGGCCAGGAACCCCGCCTCCCGCAGCCACCGCCCCCGCGAGAGCGCCAGCATGGCGGTGACGGCGAGGACGGTGAGGGCGATGATGCTCGAGGTACTGGCCAGCAGGGAGAGCCCCTGCGAAAGGGGCAGGGCAGGCCCGCCCCGATGGGCCGCGAGGCCGCGGCTGACGGCGTCTTCGGCGGCCAGCGGCCACTGCCCCGCCAGCGGCCCGGTGACCAGCAGCCCGACGCCGACCATCAGGGCGGCCTGCACGGGCAACAGCCACAGTACGAGGGGGCGGCCGGGTGCACCTGCCCCGGGGTGTCCAGGTCTCATTGACGGCGTGTATCCCGCGACCGCCCGACTCATTCACCCCCGGACGGTGGGGTTCCCGGTGCGCGACCTGCCCCCCCGGGGGACCGGCGGTCAGGGCCGGCCGGGCGGCGAGCGCGACGCCCCCGGCGATTCGGCCGGCCCCCTTGTTGTGCCCTGTCCCAGCCGTGGCCATGGCCCCACACCCGCGCCCACGGGGTGATGCTCCGTCTCGCCTTGCGCGACCGCGACATGCGCGAGGTCATCGGTCAGCTGGTGCGTCCGGCCGTGGCCGCACCGGGTTCGGCGGCCGGGAAATACCCGGACGGCAACACCGCCCGCACCCGGGCCGGACTCACCACCCCCATGCCGATCCCCTACGACCTCGCCGCCCTGCTCCGCGAGGCCGGCGTCACGCCGCAGCCGTAGAACCCGGTCCCTGCACGCCGCCCGCACGAAGACGAGCACCCGGGCGTTCTCACAGCTGAGGAACCTCGTAACACAAGGCTCGAAATGTCGTCAGAAACAGGAGCGACGGGATGCCACAGGTCTGACGGCACGGGGTTCAGCGGTCGTAGCGATGCGTGTAGGGGGTGTCCGGGCAGTTGCGGCAGACGAAGAAGTACATGCCTCCGCCACCCAGGTACATGTGGTGTCCGAATGCGTCGAGGGCGGCGGGGTCTGCTTCGGCTCGCCAGGACGGGGTTTCGGATTGGTCCCGGTGGGGGTTGCGTTCGTCCAGGGGGAGCCAACGGCCCATGCCCGCCTCGGTTGCGGTGACGCTGAGCAGGTGCTCCATGCGTGTGCGGCAGCCCGTGCAGTCAGGCCAGTCGGGCTGCTGGGTCCAGCTCGGATAGCCGCCGACCTTGCTCTGCTGGGTGGTGGCCACCTCGAAGTAGTCGAAGCCGCGTTCTTCCTGCAGGGCCTCGAAACGCTCCCCGATCTGCTCGCTGAGTTCGTCGGGAAGGTCCCAGTTCGGGTATTCCAGGGCCGGCGTGGGGGACACCGTACACGGGCGCGGCAGGTAGTCCTCCTCCGCGGTGTGCGGGCGGGGCGGTTGGCCATCAGCGACGTCGGCGGCCGTCTGGGCCGTGTTGCGCCAGTGGAGCCGGGGGTTGGCCGCGTACTGGTCGTCCTCGTGTACGAGCGGGCACCACAGGATCTGCAGCAGGTCGGTTCCGGCAGGGAAGACGAGGTCGGGCACATCCCGTGCGTACAGCTGGACCACCGGAACCATCGCGACCGGGTCGGGCCCGACGGGCGCGTCGAGCGGCTTGTAATGGTCTGGTTCGGCACACATCGGCCAGGACTCACCGGCTGGCCAGAGCAGCGGCCCGCCGATGGAGCTGTCGCCGGGGCCCGGCTGCCCGGCCCGGGGGTAGAGGAGAGTGACC
>NZ_JZWV01001484.1 GCF_000966975.1 Streptomyces katrae
GGGTAGAGGAGAGTGACCGTGCGCGCCGTTCCGGCAAGCTCCGGAAAGACCGACTCGACATCGAAGGGGATCGGTGCCAACGGGCGCGACCTGGCCGGCCGGGCCTGAGAGGTGTCCTGCTGTATGTGCCCTGACGGCATGAGATCTCCTGCTCCTGACGGTCGTACGCCGCCGACCTTAGCCCCCGCATCCGACAGCGGGTCCGGCCGCGCCTCCTGCCCTGCCGGGTCGCGACGGAGCGCTAGGCGGCCGAACGGCTCGGCTGACGCGCCTGCCGTCGCCTTTCGGACCTATGTCCGGATGCTCCCCGGCTGCCCCCTTCCGGATGGGACGTGGGATCATGTCCCTTACAGCTATCCACCGGAGGAGACGGGT
>NZ_JZWV01001485.1 GCF_000966975.1 Streptomyces katrae
ACACCGTGCCGGTGCCCCACGGCCCAGTCGCGGAGCATGCGGAAGAAGGCCCCGTCGCCCAGGGCGCAGCGCAGGGCGTGGACGGTGAGGCCGCCGCGCTGGTAGAGGCGGTCGTCGAACATCAGCTTGCGGCCCGGGTCGGACAGCCGCAGGTCCTGCGGGCGTGAGGCGAGCAGCCGGTGGGCTGCGGCGGCCAGTTCGTGGGCGGCGCGGCCGCCGGAGCGTTCCGACCAGAGCCATTCGGCGTACTTGGCGAAGCCCTCATTGAGCCAGATGTGCCGCCAGTCGGCGATGGTGACGCTGTTGCCGAACCACTGGTGGGCGAGCTCGTGGGCGATGAGCCGCTCCGAACCCCGGGCGCCGTCCACGTGGTTGGCGCCGAACGCGGACAGGCCCTGGGCCTCCACCGGGACGTCGAGTTCCTCGTCGGCGACGACGACCGTGTACTCCCCGAAGGGGTAGGGCCCGAACAGGTCCTCGAACAGGCGCATCATGGCGGGCTGGCGGGCGAAGTCGTGGGAGAACCGCGGCAGCAGGTGCGCGGGCACATGGGCGTTCTGGAGGACCTCACCGGGGCCGGCGCCGTCGAGCGACACGGTCCGGTACATGCCGACGGACAGGCCGACGAGGTAGCTGGAGGTGGGCGCGGGCTGCTCGTACACCCAGGTGGTGGTGCTGGCCCCGGTGGTGCGGGTGAGCAGCCGGCCGCCGGCCGCCCCGGTGTAGGCGGAGGGCGTGTTGAGGGAGATGTGGTACGAGGCCTTGTCGGCGGGGCGGTCGTTGCACGGGTACCAGGAGGGGGCGCCGACCGGCTGGCTGGCCACCAGCGCGCCGTCGGTCAGCTCCTCCCAGCCGAGGCCGCCCCAGGGGCTGCGCACCGGCTTCGGGTTGCCCGACCAGTGCACCTCCACGGTGAAGGCCGCGGCCGGCGGCAGGGGTTTGGCGGGCCGGATCCGCAGGAGGCCCGCGCGGTGGGTGTAGTGCGCGGTCCGGCCGTCGAGGAGGACCCGGCCCACCCGGAACGGGGCGAGGTTGAGCCGGAACTCGGGGAGCGCCGCCGGTCCGGCGATCGCGCTGATCCGGGCCCGGCCGGTGAGCCGGTTGGGTGCGGGGCGGTAGTCCAGGGCGAGTTCGTAGCGGTGGGCGCGGTAGCGGGGGTCGCCGTTGTCCGGGAAGTACGGGTCCGGTGCCGGTGTCTGCTGGCCGTTCACTGCCGTGTCCGCTCCCTGTGCCTCACTCGTCCGGGGTGCCGGTGGGCCGTCCTGCCGCCGGTCGCGGAGCGCGGGTTCAGGAGCGCCACGCCTCGATCGGGTTGCCCAGCCAGCGGGTGTCGTCGGGGACGGATTCCCCGGCCATCACGAGGGAGGCGGGGCCCACCGTGCCGCGGGCTCCGATCGTGCTCCCGGGCAGGACGATCCCGCCCGGGCCCAGGGTGGCGCCCTCACGCAGCACCACAGTATCCGTCCGCAGGATCCGGTCGTGGAAGAGATGCGTCTGCAACACGCAGCCCCGGTTCACGCTGACGCCGTCACCGAGGACCACCAGGTCCGTTTCGGGCAGCCAGTGGCTCTCGCACCACACCCCGCGTCCGATGCGGGCGCCGAGCCCGCGCAGCCACAGGGTCAGCAGCGGCGTGCCGGGCGCCGATCCGGCCAGCCAGGGCACGGCGAGGACCTCGACGAAGGTGTCGGCGAGCTCGTTGCGCCAGACGAAGGCGCTCCACAGCGGGTGCTCGCCGGCCCGGTGCCGGCCCACCAGCAGCCATTTCGCGGCCACGGTGACCGCGCAGGCGGCCGCCCCGGCGGTGAGCAGGACGGCTCCGGACAGCAGCGCGGCCCCTCCGGGGCCCAGGAGACCCGTCAGGGCGCAGAGCGCCGCCCCGCTCAGGACGGCCAGGGCGGCCGAGCAGAACACGGGCAGGAGCCGGCAGAGTTCGACCAGGCCGCGCGCCCACAGCAGGCGCGCGGGCGGGTCGTACGTACGCCCCTGGTCGGCGGCGGCCGCCGACCTCGGCAGCCTCACCGGTGGCAGGCCCAGGTAGGAGCCGCCCTTCTTGGCCTTCTTGGGGGTGGCGGACAGGACGCCGACGAGCCCGTCGTCGGGGACCCTGCGGCCGGGGGCGGTCATGCCGGAGTTGCCGAGGAAGGCACGGCGCCCGATACGCGACGGCCCGATCCGCACCCAGCCGCCGCCGAGTTCGCAGGGGGCGGTCAGGGTGTCGTCGGCGAGGAACGCGCCGTCGCCGACGGTGGTGAGGCTGGGCAGTCCGAGGACGGTGGAGACCTCCGCGCGGCGGCCGACGCGCATGCCGAGCAGTCGCAGCCAGACGGGGGTGACCAGCGCGGCGTACAGCGGGAAGAGGGTGTCCCGGGCCAGGTCCATCAGCTGGGTGACCGCCCAGGCCTGCCAGCCGGTCCGGCTGTGCGTGGGGTGGTGGCCGGTACGCAGTCCGAGGCTGAGCAGGCGTACGCAGACCAGTACCAGCAGCGCGTAGGCGAGCCCGTAGGCGAGGGCGCCGGGCACCACGGCGAGCAGCGCCCCGCGCAGGGCCCGGGCCGGGCCGGCGCCGGCGGGGACGAGCCGGCCCGCCACGAGGAGGGCGGGCAGGGCGGCGAGCAGGGGCAGGGCCGTGAGGCCGACGCCGGTCGCCCCGTACATGGCCCGCCACA
>NZ_JZWV01001486.1 GCF_000966975.1 Streptomyces katrae
CCAGTCGTGCTTGGCCCGGCCGAGTTTGACCGCGGGGGCTCCGGCCCAGCGCTGCCCGGTGGGGACCTGTCCGACGACGGCGGAGCCCGGGGCCACCTCGGCCCGCTTGCCGACCCGCGCCCCGGGGAGGAGCAGGCTGCGGGTGCCGACGACGGCGCCCGCGCCGACCCGGACCGGGCCGATGACGAGCTGGTCCCCGTCCAGCCAGTGCCCGCGGAGGTCGACCTCGGCCTCCACGGCGCAGCCGCGGCCGAGCCGGAGCATGCCGGTGACCGGGGGCAGGGAGTGCAGGTCCACGTCGGGGCCGACCCGGGCGCCGAGGGCCCGCGCGTAGCGTTCCAGCCAGGCGCCGGTGAGCGAGGTCGCGCCGGCGCACTCGGCGAGCCGCTCGGCGGTCCACAGCCTCAGGTGCACGCTGCCGCCCCGGGGATGGCGGCCGGCGCCGACCCCGCGCAGCAGCAGGCGGGCGCCGCCGGCGGCGATCGCGAGCCGGCCGGGCGGGCTC
>NZ_JZWV01001487.1 GCF_000966975.1 Streptomyces katrae
CCTCCGGGCCGCGCACCCCCACCGCCACCGGCACGGCCGGCCAGGCGCCGCGTCGCCCGCCACCCGTCACGGTGCATACGGGTGTATGCCGGTGGGTGCCTGCGTACGTCGGACGTCTGGGCCCGGGAGTCGGCCGCATCAGCGCCCTGGTTGTCGCCATCAGTTGATCCTGCCCCGTGGATGCCCAGGGCCGGGGCCCGGGAGATGGGTCGGGGGCATGGCGGCATCGCTCGCGATGCCCGCTTCGGCCGGGCCGCCGCTCGCGACCGCGTCACCGGCCGTCGGCGCCGAAGGGTCCGTCGCGGTTAGGGTCGTGCGCGGCGTCGACCCAGACGGCCGCTGGCCCCCCGTCCTCGAAGTCGGCGAGAAGCGCGTCCCGGAGACACTGACGGACGCCGCACCGGCCGCGGGGCCACCGGACCCGACGGCAAGTCGGTCCTGACGCCATCGGCGCCGGCCTGAGCGGCGGCGGCTACTGGGAGAAGGCGGAGAGGCGGCGGCACCCGAACCAGGAAGCCGGCCACCGCCTGACGGCGACGGCCGGGCAGGCCCCGGGCGTACCGGCAGCGGTCCGCCCCGGCCCGCCGGCCCGAAGCGGCTACGTGCATGCGCCGGCGGCCGGCTCCCATCGTGGGGGGAACCGGCCGCCGGCGCGTGGCCTGGACTGTCGTCGTCAGGCGTGGCGGTGGGAGTGGCGGTTGCCGGTGAGCAGGCGGTAGAGGGCCAGCAGTATGACGGAGCCGACGATCGCGGCGATCCAGGTGGAGAGGTCGAAGAAGCCGTCGATGGAGTCGACGCCGAAGATCACCTTGCCGAGCCAGCCGCCGAGCAGCCCGCCGGCGATGCCGATGAGGGTGGTGACGATGATGCCGCCCGGGTCCTTGCCAGGCATGAGGGCCTTGGCGATGAGACCGGCCAGCAGTCCGATGAGGATCCACGCGATGATGCCCATGATGTGCCTCCGCCCATCCGATGTGAGGTAACGGTCGTTGCCGCTGTCACCCTCGCTCGTGCGCGCTCACCGCGATTTCAAACGCACCGGGCCGGCACCGTCCGCCACCGCTTCGAAGGCCGGGCGCGAACCGACGGACGTGGGAGTGCCACCACGGCGCCGTCAGGAGTGCGGGTCCGAGGGCGACCAGGGACTCGTGCCACCGCAGCGTGAACGCACGTTCCAGGGTTGCCAGATCGAGTTCACGGCTCGGCGCCGGTACCCCCTGGGCCCATCGCGGGGGCGGTGACGCGCAGAGGAGCACAGCCATGTCCCAAAGCGCACGGGTCCGCCGCCACCCCCAACGCCACCCCGGCCTCATCGATGTCTCCAACGCCACCACCCACGGCCCCGACGGCCTGCGGAGAACGAATCCGGGGGTGTGCGTCGCGTCTGGCGGGGCAGGCGAGGGGACGGCGCCGGGAGGGACCGCACGGACCGCCCGGGGAGCCCGCAGTGATCGAACGACAGAGACGAGAGGAGTCCGCCCATGAGCGACGCCACGCAGGCCACCGCACCGCACACCGTGCCCGGACTGGACCCGATGGAGGCCGAGCGGGTCGTGGACGTGCTGCAGGCGCGGCTGCACGCCCTCAACGACCTGGCCCTCACCTTGAAGCACGTCCACTGGAACGTCGTCGGCCCGCACTTCATCGCCGTGCACGAGATGCTCGACCCGCAGGTGGACGCCGTCCGCGAGATGGCCGACACCACGGCGGAGCGCATGGCCGCCCTCGGCGGGGTCCCGATCGGCACGCCGGGCGCCCTCGTCGCGCGGCGCACCTGGGACGACTACGAAGTGGGACGCGCCGACGCCGTCGCACACCTCGGCGCGCTGGACCTGGTCTACACCGGTGTCATCGAGGACCACCGGGCCGCCATGAAGACGGCCGGCGACATCGACCCGGTGACGGAGGACATGCTGATCGGGCAACTGGCGAAGTTGGAGCAGTTCCAATGGTTCGTCCGCGCCCACCTGGAGAGCGGCAGCGGCCGCCTCAGCACGTCCGGCGCGCACACGCTCAGCGACGCCGCCGGCCAGGCCGCCCGGGCATCGGCCGGGGGCGCCTGACCACGTCCCCGCAGGGAGGGCGTACGGAGGCCGTGCAGGCTGTCACCGGCCCGGCCTCCGGCCGAAGCCCTACGGGACGGCTCGGGAGCCGACCCGGGGAGACCCGTCCGGCGCGGCCGCGCGCCGCGCCCTTACGCGGCATTCACCACATGGCGGATCCCCGCCCCCCTGCCCTGCTGCGTCGACTCCCTCTCCCCCCAGGGTCAAGTGGACGAAGTCCTCCTCAACGCGTCCCCGGAGTAGATCCTGCAGTCCCTCGAAGCGCTCGACAGCCCGTCCGCCGCCCGAAAGCCTCCACCCCCGGTCGGCCGGCCGGCCGACCGGGGGTGGAGGCTTTCGGGCGGCGGACGGGCTGTCGAGCGCTTCGAGGGACTGCAGGATCTACTCCGGGGACGCGTTGAGGAGGACTTCGTCCACTTGACCCTGGGGGGAGAGGGAGTCGACGCAGCAGGGCAGGGGGGCGGGGATCGCCATGTGGTGAATGCCGCGTAAGGGCGCGGCGCGCGGCCGCGCCGGACGGGTCTCCCCGGGTCGGCTCCCGAGCCGTCCCGTAGGGCTTCGGCCGGAGGCCGGGCCGGTGACAGCCTGCA
>NZ_JZWV01000210.1 GCF_000966975.1 Streptomyces katrae
ATCAGGACGGTCTCGCCCGGGCCCGCCTCCGCCAGGACCTCGCCCCAGGGGTCCACCACCAGGCTGTGCCCGGACTGCTCGACGCCCGCGTGGGTGCCGGCCGTCGCGCAGGCCAGGACGTACGCCTGGTCCTCCACCGCCCGGGCCCGGTTGAGCAGGGTCCAGTGCTCGCGCCGTCGGGCGGGCCAGCCGGCCGAGACGACCATCGTCGTGGCGCCCGCGTCGACCAGGCCGCGGAACAGCTCGGGGAAGCGCAGGTCGTAGCAGGTGGCGAGGCCCAGGGTCTGCTCCGGGAGGGACACCGTGGTCAGGGAGTCGCCGGCGGACATCAGCACGGCCTCGCCCTGGTCGAAGCCGAAGCGGTGGATCTTGCGGTAGGTCGCGGCGAGCTCGCCCGCCGGGGAGAGCACGAGCGCGGTGTTGTAGAGCGAGCCGTCGCCCGCGCGCTCCACGACCGAGCCGGCGTGCAGCCAGACCCCGGCATCGCGCGCGGCCTTGGACATGGCCTCGTACGTCGGCCCGTCCAGCGGCTCGGCCTCCGTCTCGAACTGCTCGTAGGCGAAGGCGCCGACCGTCCACAGTTCGGGCAGCACGACGAGGTCGGAGTCGCCCTGTTCCCTGACGAGTTCGGCGGCCCTGGACCGCCGGGAGGCCACCGACTCTCCGTCGGTCACCGCGATTTGGATCAGCGAGGCGCGCACAGTACCACCGTCCTGGCATGTCAGCCGGTCAACTCAAGGCCTACGATCGTCACACGAAAGCGCTGTCGGGGTGCTCATCGGCAGCGTAGTTTTGGGAATAGTCCACAACGCGCCACTGAACAGCCAGCGAGGGGTCCCGTTGACCGTCCATCCCAGTCTTGAGCCCTACGTCGACGCGTGGACACACTCGATCGAGGCGATAACCGAGCTGGTCCTCCCCCTGACGGAGGGCCAGTGGAACCTGCCGACGCCGTGCCCGGGCTGGTCCGTGCGCGACGTCGTCTCGCACATCATCGGCCTGGAGCTGGAGCAGCTCGGCGATCCGCGGCCGATCCACACGCTGCCGCGCGACCTGCGGCACGTGGTGGACGAGTTCACCCGCTACATGGAGGTTCCGGTTGACGTCCGCCGGCACCACACCGCCCTTGAGATGACCTCCGAGCTGGAGTACACCGTCATCCGACGCCAGCGCCAGTTCCGCAACGACAAGCGGGACCCGGCCACGACGCTCGTGCGCGGACCGAAGGGCGACCAGATCCCGCTGGAACTCTCGATGCGGCTGCGGGCGTTCGACGTGTGGATCCACGAGCAGGACCTGCGGGCGGCGCTGGGCGTTCCGGGCAACTGGGACGCCCCGGGGGCGCATGTGGCGCGGGACATCCTGCTGTCCGGGCTGCCGAAGGTGGTCGCGAAGGGGGCGGGCGCGCCGCCGAACACGGCGGTGGTGCTGGACGTGCACGGCCCGCTGGAGTTCCTGCGGACGGTACGGGTGGACGCGGCGGGCCGGGCCACCCTGGACCCGACACCCTCGCTGGGCCCGGCGGTGTCGCTGTCGCTGGACTGGGAGACGTACGTGCGCCTGGCGGCGGGACGGGTGCGGCCGCGGACGGTCGCGGACCGGGTGAAGGTGGACGGCGACGCGGAGCTGGCGGAGGCGATCCTGGCGAACTTCGCCGTCACGCCGTAGTCGTGGGCGCGGCGGCGGGGGCGGCAGGAGCGGCAGGGACGTTCGCCGCGAGCGTGCGTTCCCGCTCCCGCTCCCGTTCCCGTTCCCGTTCCTGCTCGCGTGCGAGGGCCTTCGGGCGGAGGCGGAGGATCTGGCTGAGGCCCAGGAGTTCCACGACGAACACCGAGGCGAAGGCGATCCGGTAGTCGTCCCCGGTGGCGTCCAGCAGGACGCCGACCGCCAGCAGGGTGGTCATCGAGGCGAGGAACCCGCCCATGTTGGTGATCCCGGACGCGGTGCCCTGCCGTTCGGCGGGGTTGGCGGGGCGGGCGAAGTCGAAGCCGATCATCGAGGCCGGCCCGCAGGTGCCCAGCACCACGCACAGGGTGGCCAGCAGCCACATCGGGGCGCGGTCGCCCGGGTACAGCAGGACGGAGGCCCACAGCAGCGCGGTGACGCCGACCGTGCCCAGGGCCAGCGGCAGCCGCGCGGCCGGCCGGCGGCCGATGACCTGGCCGTAGACCAGGCCCCAGCCCATGTTCGCGGCGACGATCAGGGTGAGCAGTCCGGCGGCGGTCGTCCGGTCCAGGCCCTGCGCCTCGACCAGGAACGGCATGCCCCAGAGCAGCAGGAACACCATCGCCGGGAACTGTGTCGTGAAGTGCACCCACAGGCCCAGGCGGGTGCCGGGCTCCCGCCAGGAATCGCGTATCTGGCGGCGTACGAAGCCCCCGCCGCCGGAGGCCGCGGGCGGCAGGGCGTGGCCCTCGGGGTGGTCGCGCAGGAACAGGGTGAGCGGGACCAGGACGACCAGCCCGGCCACCGCGCTGCCCGCGAAGGCCGGCACCCAGCCGGCGCCGTGCAGGACGGGCGCCAGGACGAGCGTGGAGACGAGGTTGCCCGCCATGCCGACCAGCCCGGCCAGCTGCGCCATGAGCGGCCCGCGCCGGGCGGGGAACCAACGGGTGCCCAGGCGCAGGACGGAGATGAAGGTCATCGCGTCGCCGCAGCCCAGCAGGGCGCGGGCGGCCAGCGCCATCGCGTAGGTCGGCGAGAGCGCGAAGCCGATCTGCCCGGCGGTGAAGAGGAGGGCGCCCAGGGTCAGCACCTTCTTGGTGCCGAGGCGGTCCACCATCAGCCCGACCGGGACCTGCATGCCCGCGTAGACCAGCAGTTGGAGGAGGGAGAACGTCGACAGGGCGGAGGCGTTCACGTGGAACCGGTCGGCGGCCTCCAGCCCGGCCACGCCCAGGCTGGTCCGGAAGATCACGGCGACGAAGTAGACGGCGACGCCGATGGACCAGACGGCCACGGCCCGCCGCCCGCCGGGCGGGTCCTGGACGGCCGCCGGGTTGCCCGGGGCGCTCATCGGTCCGCCCCCCGCACCAGCGCCTCGACCCGCCCGATGTGCCCGCGTACGGCGGCCGCGGCGGCCTCCCGGTCCCCGGCGCGCAGCGCGTCCAGGATCTCGGCGTGCTCGGCGAGGGTGCGCTCCACCCGGTCGGGGTGGGCGTGCAGCAGGGCCACGCCCATGCGCAGCTGGCGGTCGCGGAGCTGGTCGTAGAGGCGGGAGAGGATCTGGTTCCCGGCGTTGCGGACGATCTCGGCGTGGAAGCAGCGGTCGGCGGCCATCATCTCCGCGAGGTCCCCGGCAGCCGCGTGGCGCCGCAGCTCCGCCAGCAGATCCGTGAGCCGCTCCAGCAGGGCGGGCGGGGCGGGGACGGCCCTGCGGACGGTGAACTCCTCCACCAGCAGCCGGGTTTCCACCACGTCGGCGATCTCCTGCGCGGAGACCGGCAGTACCAGCGCGCCCTTCTTCGGGTACAGCTTCAGCAGCCCCTCGGTCTCCAGCCGCAGCAGCGCCTCGCGCACCGGGGTCCGGGAGACGCCGACGGCCACGGCGAGCTCGCCCTCGGTGAGGAGCACCCCGCCCTCGTAACGGCGGTCGAGCACCCCCTGCTTGACGTGCCGGTAGACGCGTTCGGCGGCGGTGGGGGCCTGGATGGCGGGCGGCGTGGCGGCGGCTGGCATGCGCACAGGATAGATACGTGAGGGATACACACGCCCTCCCGTCCAGGATGTGGACCTCGGCCGTGCTGCGGAGCGCGTGCGCCCGCCGCTCCGCCGAAGGATGTAGCGCGGCTTCGTCCGGCGGCAGGACGTGACGGGCCCGGCCCGCCGGGAGGCTGGGGTGATGGCCCACACCACCCTCGTCGCCCCCGGCGTGACCACGACCCGGCTCCCGCTCCTCGACGTCCTGCGCGGCGCCGCCATCCTCGGCACGCTCATGACCAACGTCTGGATCTTCACCTCCCCCGGCTCGGAGTGGAGCGTGGCCCAGGGCGGTCTCCACGTGCCCGACCCGCTCGCGGACCCCTCGGCCGCCACCTCCGCCGAGGCACTCTTCCGCTTCCTCGCCGACGGGAAGTTCCTCTCCCTCCTGACCGTGCTGTTCGGGGTGGGTCTGGCCATCCAGTACGACTCCGCCGCCCGCCGGGGCGAGCGGTGGCCCGGCCGCTACCCGCGGCGGGCCCTGTTCCTCTTCCTGGAGGGGACCCTCCACTTCGTCCTCCTCTTCGCCTGGGACGTGCTGATGGGGTACGCCGTCACCGCCCTGCTGACGGCCTGGCTGCTGGCCCGCTCCGAGAGGGTGCGGCGGGTGGTCATGTGGGTCGCGGGCGGACTCCACCTGACCCTGATCGGCCTGGTCACCCTCGGCGGCCTGCTCACCCCCGACCCCGGACCGCGGACGCCCGACCCGGAGGCGGTCCGGCTGTACGCGCACGGCGGGTGGGCCGAGCAGATCGGCTTCCGGCTCGACCACGCCCTCGCCCTGCGCGTCGAGCCCGTCTTCACCTTCGGCCTGCTGGTCTTCCTCTTCCTCCTCGGTGTCCGCCTGTACCGGGCCGGCGCCTTCGCCCCGACCGCCGCCGGGCGCCGGATCCGGGCCCGGCTGGCCGCCTGGGGGCTCGGCCTCGGCCTGCCGCTCGGCGCGGCCGCGGCCCTCGGCGGCGACGACTTCTTCCTCCTCGGCCGCTACGTCCTCGCCCCGCTGATCGCCCTCGGCTACGCCGGGCTGATCGGCTGGGCCCTGGACCGCGGCGCCGTCCCCGGGGCCCGCGCCCTGGCCTCCGTCGGGCGCACCGCCCTGTCCTGCTACGTCGGCCAGAACCTGCTGTGCGTGCTGCTCTGCTACGGGATCGGGTTCGGCCTCGCCGAGCGGATGGCCGGCTCCGGGCCCTGGTGGGTGATGGGCCTGTGGGCGGCGGTGTCGCTGAGCCTGGTGGCCGCGTCGGGGCTGTGGCTGCGCCGCTTCGACCGGGGTCCGCTGGAGGCCCTCCAGCACCGGGTGCTCAGGCCCCGCCGGTGACGGCCCGGCGGGCCCCGGCGGCGTCCACCACCTCCACGTCCAGCACGAACTCGTCGTACGGGGCCTCCTGCGGGTAGGGCGGCCGGACCTGCGCGAACCGGATCCGGGCCCGGCCGCCCGGGCTCCGGCCGAGGACCTCGTACGTCCGCTCCACCGCCTCCCCGGGCAGCAGCCGCGCCGCCGGCCCGGACCCGGTCTCGCGCACGGCGACGGCGTCGGCGTTCCCGGAGACCTGCCAGGTCCACACGTACCCGCGGGCCCCGCGGCCGGCCAGCCGCAGCGCGTACGCCTCTCCGGCGCCCAGGACGATCCGGCGCACCTCCACCGCGGACCTCCTCCCTCAGGCCGGGCCGATGACCGCCCCCTCGTGCCAGCCCGCGCCGTCGCGCCAGTAGTGCTGGAGCAGGCGGTCGGTGCGCAGGACGACGAGTTCCAGGTTGAACCCGAAGCTGCCCTGCAGCATCCCGGTGACGGCCAGCACGTCGTGCCCGAACACGGCGCCGCGCGCCCAGGGCGTCCCGGCGGCGTTGCCCCGCCACCAGTGTTCGATCCGCCCGCCGGCGACGGCCACGCACAGCTCGTAGTTCCCCGCGGTGTCCTCGTCCGCCGCCCCGTACTGGCCCTCGATCAGGCAGGGCGCGGAGACGGCCCCGCTGCCGAACACCTCCCCGGCCTTCCAGGCGAAGCCGTTCGGGTCGTCGCGCCACCACAGCTGCATCCGGCCGTCGGTGCGGGCGGCGACCAGGTCGAGGGTGCGGGCGCGGGTCTGGACGAGGGCGGGGCCGTAGTGGGCGATGCCGGAGCCGAAGCGGCCGCCGTCGTTCCAGGTCCAGGGGGCGCCGTTGATCCGCCACCAGTGGTTGAGGCGGCCGTCGGCGGTGCGGACGACCACCTCGAAGTTGCCCGGCTTGCCGTAGTCGCTCTGGATGAACGCGGGCGTGGAGCCGACGGCGGCGTCCCCGGGCCCGAAGGCGCCGCCGTCGCGCCAGACGCCGACGGCCTGCTCGTAGTACCAGTGGCGGAGCCGGCCGCCGGTGGTGACGTGCAGGGACTCCATGTTCCGGTTGTAGGTGGTGCCGGTGAAGGCGGGCTGCCCGGAGGCGTCGCCGGCGAAGGTCTGGGCGCGGGCCCAGCCGAACGGCGCGTCGCCCTCGCGCCACCAGTGCCGGAGCCGGCCGCCGCCGGCGGTCGCGGCCATCTCGAAGTTGCGGTGGGCCCGGCCGTTGCCGCTCTCGTAGACGCTGCCGGTGTGCAGGCGGCGCTTGGTCCAGGGGTCGATGTTGGTGCCGCGCAGACCGCACTTGGCCCAGTAGTCGATGTTGACCTCGCCGTACGCGATCCGGCCGTAGCCGCCGACGTGGTAGCCGGTGCCCCAGGAGTTCTTGAACAGCCAGCAGCCGGCCGCGTCGTCGTAGCCGACCACCAGTACGCAGTGCCCGCCGGCGAGCCGGTCACTGGTGCGGTGGTACACCCCCGCGCCCAGCCCGAAGAAGTCGTCGTACACGTCGAAGCAGGCGGTCAGCGGCCCGACCGTGTCCAGCCAGACCTTCTGCTGCTCGACGTCGCCGAGACGTACGTAGTCGGTGATCCGGACGGTCCGCCCCGACCGGTCCCAGCTGGGCGTGTACTCGGCCCGCCAGGCGTCGCGCCGCTCGGCGGGCAGGCCGGGGGGCGGGGTGCTGTACGGCCAGCAATCCGGGTCGGCGAGGCCGCCGTTGTCCCTGATCCAGTCCAGGGCGGTCTCCGGGTTGCCGCCCTGCCCGCAGGTGGACTTGAGCCCGTCGTGGACGTCCCCCTCGGAGCGCGGCGCCCATACGTCGTGCTCGATCCGGGCCATCGACTCGACCAGCCCGGCCGCCCCGAACGCCCAGCAGGACCCGCACGGGTTCTGGTCCTTGACCCTGGTCAGCCAGGGCCACCCCCAGCGGCTGCGCCAGTCCACCGCCGCGGGCCGCCCGGGCCCCGCGACCGTCCCCGGCAGCAGCCCGTGGGCGGCCCTGCGCCGGGTCAGCGCCGGGTTGCCGCTCTCCCTCCCCACGAGCGCCCGCAGATCGACCGCCCCCGCCTCGGCGGCGGGCGTCAGGTTCAGCCCCGGCTCCAGACCGAGGGCGGGCCTCGGCACGGGGTCCTCGTCGGCGAGGTGCTCGCTGACCGACCACCGCGCCCCGTGCTCCAGGAGCTGCGCCCGCAGCTCCCCCACCGTCTGGACAGACTCCTCCGGCATACCGGCCCCCAGCTGCACTCGGTTGTGAGCCCGGGGAGCGTCTCCCTGCCACGGGAGCCCGTCAAGGGGGTCCGGGCGGTCGCGCGGACGCACGGGGGTCGTACGGTTCGGGGCCCCCGGACCGCCGCCAGGAGGACACGGCCCGTCCCTGCGGGGACGTGGCCCGCCTCTACGAGGACATGGCCTGCCCGCCGATCCCCGCGGCCCCCGCCAGCTGCCCCTGCCACCACGCCGCCACCTCGTCGGCGCTCATCCGCGCCCACACCGGCGTCTCCTCCACCTGCGCCCGCCCCAGCCGCCGCGCCAGCGCGACCAGCTCGCGCCCGGCCCCGCCCCGCGCCGCCTGGTAGGCGGCGACGAGCTCCTCCCAGGACCCCGCCCCCGCCCAGGCCGCACCGAAGGCGGTGGCGTCCTGGAGGGCCTTCGCCGCCCCGCTCGTGTTGTGCGGCCGCACCACGCTCGCGGCGTCACCGGCCAGCAGCAGCCGCCCCGCCGCGGCGGGCTCCGTCACCAGGTCGTAGATGGGCTGCACGAAGGTGTCCGCGGGCGCCGTCAGCGCCAGCGCCCGCCCCCAGTACTCGGGGAACTCCCGCTCCAGCAACGCCCCGAGGTGCCCGGCGAGTTCCTCGCCCAGCGCCCCGGGCGGGAAGCTCGTCGGATCGTCGAACCGCAGCCCCGCCCCCGCCGGAGGCGCCGCGTACAGCACCCAGTTCACCCGCGGCCCGTCCGGCCCGGGGATCCGGTAGATCACACAACTCCCGCCGGGGAAGCACACGGTGGTCACGGCCTCGGGATACGAGTCCGCCCCGTCGAGCCCCTCCAGCAGCGCGGCGTCGAAGTTCCCCCGCCAGCACACGTACCCGGCGTAGTGCGGGGCCGCCCCCGGACTCACCGCCTCCCGCACCACCGACCGGTACCCGTCGGCACCGACGACCAGGTCGAACCGCTCACGGCCGCCACCGGCGAACCGCACCCCGGCCGCGCCCCCGGCCGCGTCCACCCCCTCGACGGCCACGCCCTGCCGGTAGTCCACCACCCCCGGGACCGCCTCCCGCAGCCCCCGCCACAGCAGCCCCCAGTGGTACGAGTGGAACGGGAACGGCTGCTCCCAGATGAGCCGCCCCCCGGCCCCCGCCGCGGCGTCCCGCACCACCCAACGGCGCCGCTCCAGCCGGTGCGCCGGGATCCCGGCCGGCAGCGCCCCGGCGGCCACCAGCTCGGCGGCCCGGTCGTCGTGCACGCACAGCCCGACCCCCCGGTCCGCGAGCCGCCCCCCGGTCCGCTCCAGCACGACGACCTCCCCGGCCCCCGCCCGCACCGCCGCCGAGGCGAACGCACACCCTGCGATGCTCCCGCCGACCACCGCGACCGTCCCACCGCGCATAACACCCTCCACCCACCGCCGAGTTGTCCGACCGGCCAGCCTACTGACGCGCACGCCCCGCACCGGTGCGACGCAGCGGATCCGGCCAGGGCGCCGACCCGGCGGGGCGCGCGTAGCGTGGAGAGGGGCGAGGAGATGAGGACCATGACCGGACAGGTGTTGAGCGAGGTCAGCGGGGTCGTCGCCGCCGACCGCGCGGCCGGGCTCGTCGCGGCCTACCGGGAGCTCGTGACCCACCCGCTGCCCGACGGGCTGGTACGGACGGAGCTGCTGGCCGGACCGGACGGCCACTGGCGCATCCAGACCCTCTGGCGGGACCGGGCGGCCCTGGAAGCCGTCCGCGCCACCCCGGGCGGCGCCCCGGCCCCCCGCCTCCTCCGCGACGCGGGCGCCGACCCCACCCTGACGGCCTTCGAGGTCAAGGTCCACCTCACGGCCCAGGTCGGCCCCACCTGACCCGTCTCACCCCCCGGACCCGGCAGTGGCCGGGCCGCCCTAGGGTCGGGCCATGGGCGGACCCGGTGAGCTGCACGACAACGACAACAGCAACGACGACAGCGGCGACGACGCGCTCGCGGCCCGCTGCGGGGCGATGACCCCGGACCAGCGACGGCACACGGCCCTGCTGGCGCTGTGGCGGCTGCGGGCGCCCCTGTTGGCACTCGGGACGGACCCCGGGTGGGGGATCCACCGCACGGCCGTGGAGCGGGTCTTCGAGGCGATGCTCTCCGCCCCCGGGGCGGTGGCCTGGGCGGAGGCGACGGCCGGCCTCGCCCCGTTCCTCGCGGACCCCCCGGAGGGCGAGCCGGCCGGAACGGTCGCCGAGGTCCAGCTGGAGGTCCTGGCCGAAGTGACGGCGTGGCGCCCGTCGGGGGACCCGGGCCCGGAAGCGACGGAGCGGATCGTCCGTCTCCCCCGGGACCTGTCCCGCTCGCTCGACCAGGCCACCGGGGAATCCCTCTGGGACCACCCGGCCCGGCGCGCCCACGCCTGGTACCTCGCGGCCCCGCCCACCGGCGGGACCGGCTACCACACGGCCCGCAACCTCTCCGTCGAGACCGCCTGCCACGACCTCGTGGCGACGCTGCCTCCGGGCGCGCCCCTACCCGGGACCCCCGCCGGCGAGGAGGCGCTCGCGCTCTGCGAGGCGTTCAGCGCCGAACTCGCCGCGACCCTGGCCTGGCACGAAAACCTGGGGCGCTGACTCCCTCCGGCCCGTAGGGTGCTCGCCGCGCCGAGCCAGGGGGAGACCGTGAAACCGCCGCTGGTCTGCCTGCGCCGCACCAACCGCCCCGGGGAAACCCGATGGCTCCGAGAGCCTTTCGGCGACGAGACTGCGCCGCCTACTTCACGAAGCTCCGGACCATGGCCCGGGTCGCGGCGGCGCCCTACCTCCCCACCCGACCTGACCCACGCCGAGGGCCCTGACGGTTCAGGCGGCGAGGGCCTGCCTGACCTCGGCGAGGCTCGGGTTGGTCAGGACCGATTCCGTGCCGGACGGGGAGACGACGCGGACCGTGGGGACCGTCTCGTTGCCGTCGTTGACGCTGCGGACGAAGGCCGCCGCGTCCGGGTCGCGCCAGATGTTGACGGGGCGGTACCGGGTGCCGGTGACGCGGAGCTGGGTCCACAGCTTCATGCAGAAGACACAGCCGGGGCGCCAGTACACGGTTATCTCGCCGTTGCCGCTCAACACGTCCTCGCAAACTCCGCCCACGCGGTGTCGGTGACCTGGATGACCGGGCCACAGTAGCTCCGGGGAGCAGCTCCGATGACGTCCTGGTGCGGCCTGCCGGGGCCCGTCCCGGGGGCTCGCGGGGCGCCCGTATAGGGTCCCGGTGTGGACGAGTGGACGGCGCCGAGCGTGATCGAGCGCGAGCTGTACGGGGCGAAGGCTCGCGGCGACTGGGGCGCCTACATGGACGCCCTCGCCCGGGCCGAGCTGTTCCTCCCGCAGCCCCGGGCGCAGATCGACGCCGATCCCGCCGCCGCCCGGTTCCACCCCGACGCCGCCAACACCCTCGCCGTCTACACCCGCGGCATGCTCCCCGCCCCCGACGCCCACACCGTCTACCTCCGCCAGAGCCTCGCCTGGTTCGCCAACGCCTGGGACCACCGGGACCCCTCCCACCTCGCCGTGAACCCCGGCAGCCCCGTCGAGGCCTACCTCACCACCACCCCCGCCGACCTCGCCCGCTGGCGCGCGCACTGGGACGCCGCCGACTCCTGGGGGCTGGCCCCCGGCGCCGTGCACGCCCTGCACACCGGGGGCCCGCTGCACGGCCCGGTGGCCCGCGGACTGGCCGTCGGGGCGCATCTGGCCGTCTCGAACGGGGAGTTCTGGAACGCCCTCGCCTACCACGGCAACGGCTACACCCGCGAGCGCGAGCGCCTGCGCACGATGTGGGAGATCGACGACGCCGCCGGCTGGTTCGCCGTGCTCCAGCGGATGCTGAACGCCGAGATCGTCAGCCCCGTCTGGGAGTTCGCCCTCCGCGTCCGCCGCGTCCTCGCCTCCGACTTCGCCGGCCCGGTCGACGTCGAGCACTGGCGCCACGCCGCCGAGGTCAGCCTGCGCCGCAGCGCCGAACTGGCCGCCCAGCCCCGCCTCACCCCCGACGGGGTGACCGTCGCCGAGCCGCGCCCCGCCGCCGAGGTCGAGGGCGAGATCGCCGGGGTCCGGCGGCTCATCGGCCGGATCACCCGCTACGAGCAGCGCTTCCGCGCCGACGGGCTGCTCCCGGCCGGCGGCTGGGTCCGCTCGGTCGAGGGGTGGGACTACGGGCGGGCCTCCCAGATGGCCCGCTGGGGCGTCGCCTGCCGCTACGGCACCGTCCAGGACGCCGAGCGCGCGGTGCTCCGCGCGGGCCGGCAGGCCCTGGGGGCGTACCGCTCGTGGGCGGAGTTCTCCGCCGGGTACGCGCTCGCGCGGTGCCTGCACTTCGACGAGGAGGAGTTCGGCAGCTGGTACGAGTCCTCCCTCGCCACCCACCTGACGCTGACCACCGACCCGGCCAGCCCCTTCCTCAACATCCCGTGGGAGTGAGCGACTTCGGGTAGTAGACGGATGTTGCGGCATACGCGCGCGAGGAGATCGCGGCGCAACTAGCCTCGGGCGCATGACGATTGTGCTGAACGACACCGTGCGGCAGCTGCTCGACTCCCCGCACCCCGCCGTGCTCTCCACCCTCAACCCCGACGGCAGTCCGCAGAGTTCCGTGGTCTGGGTGATCCGCGAAGGCGACGACCTGCTGGTCTCCACCGAGCGCGGCCGCCGCAAGGAGCGGAACCTCGTCCGGGACGGGCGGGTCGGGCTGACCGTGTTCGACCTGGCGAACCCCTACCTGTACGCCGAGATCCGCGGCACCGCCACCATCAGCGAGGACACCGGCCGGGCCGTCGCCGTACGGATCGCCGAGCAGTACCTGGGGCCGGGCGCCGGCAAGGAGTACGGGGACGCCTCCGACGGGGCCGTACGGGTCGTCGTGCGGATCACCCCCTCCAAGGTGCTCGGCAACGCCGCCAAGGCGTAGGCCGGCCGGCGGGCGGCGCGCTACGGCAGGCGGGCGGTTCACGGGCGAGCCGTGCGGGCGGTGGGGACGGACCTGGAGCGGAATCTGATATTCCGATCCATGCCGCCCGCCCGCCGCCCACCGAGAGGGGCCCCGGCCCATGCCGCTCACGCCGCTGATCCGACGACGCCTGCGCAGACTGCTCACCGCGTCCCTGGGGGCGCTCCTCGCCTTCGCCGCCGCCACCGCCCCGGCCCATGCCGGGACGGCGCAGGTGGGGGACGTGACCGAGTTCCCGCTGACCACCCCCGACAGCTTCCCCGCCGGCCTCACGGCGGGCCCCGACCGGGCGGTGTGGGTCGCCGAGTCCGGGGTCAACCGGATCGCCCGCGTCACGCACGGCGGCGCCGTCACCGAGTACCCGCTGCCGACCCCCGACAGCTTCCCCCAGGGCATCACCCAGGGCCCCGGCCGCGCCCTGTGGTTCACCGAGGGCCTGGGCGACAGGATCGGCCGGATCACGGCGAAGGGGCGGATCACCGAGTTCGCCCTGCCCGGTCCGGACCGCTTCCCGACGGGCATCACGGTCGGCGGCGACCGCGCCCTGTGGTTCACCGAGCCGGGGACGAACTCGATCGGACGGATGACGGCCGACGGCAAGGTGACCGAGTACCCCGTCCCCACGCCGGACAGCGTCCCGTACTACATCACCACCGCGGCCGACGGCTCCCTGTGGTTCACCGAACTGTTCGCCGGCAAGATCGCCCGGATCAGCCTGGCCGGGCGGATCACCGAGTACCCGCTGGGGAACGACTCCTCGTACCCCGCCGGCATCGCGGCTGGACCCGGCGGGGTGTGGTTCGCCGCGAGCGGGCTGAACGCGGTCGGGCGGATCACCTCACGGGGTGACGTCAAGCTCTTCCCCGTGCCCGTCCCCGACTTCCAGGTCTACGACATCACCCGCGGCCCGGACGGTCACATGTGGTACACCGAGCAGGCCGGCCGCATCGGCCGGGTCAGCCGAAACGGTGCGATCACCGAGTACACGGTCCCCGGCGGGGCGGACAAGGTCCCCTTCAACATCGCCACCGGCCCGGACCGGAACATCTGGTTCAGCGAGCTGCTTGCGAGCTCCGTCGGCCGCGTCCAGGCCCACCCGGGCCGGGACTCCGGCCCCACGACGCTCCCGGCGCCGGTGCCCCAGCCCGCCCCCGCGAAGCACGCGGGCCCCACGGCCCGCCGCACCCTCCACCTCGCCCCCGGCCTGCACCGGCTGCTCCGTACGAAGGGCCTGGTACGCCGGTGACCCGCCCGCCCTACCGCCGCCCCCGCCGGCCCGGCAGCCGCAGGGCCGGGAGCAGGGACAGGGCCAGGAGGCCCGCCGCGACCGCGTAGGCGGTGCGGAAGCCGGCCGGGGTGGTGCCCGTCGCGCCCAGCACCACCGAGGTCAGGGCCGTCCCGACCGAGGCGCACAGCTGGGAGTTGATGCTGAGGGCCGTGCTCGCCGCCGCCATGCGGGCGGCGGGCAGGTCCCGGCCGGCTGTGGTCATCGTCGGCATCAGCACCATCCCGGCGCCGATGCCCATCACCATCAGCGAGCCCACCACCTGCCACCCCGGCACCCCCGGGGTGCCGGTCCGCAGGCCGGCGAGCAGCATGCCGAGGGCCGCCACCGCCACCCCGGCGGGGACGAGCCTGCGCGGGGCGACCTCGTCCACGCGCCGCGAGGCGATCTGCATGGTCGTCCCGACGACGAGCCCGACGGGCGCCACCAGCAGGCCCGCCGCGCTCGCGCTCAGCCCGCGCGCCTGCTGCCAGTACACCGGGGCCAGCAGCATCGAGCCGAAGTAGCCGCAGGTGAACGGGGCGAGCGTGCCGATGGCGGCGGCGAAGGTCCGGTCGCACAGCAGCCGCAGGTCGAGCAGGGGCTCCGGCACGCGCAGCGCGCGCCGTACGAAGGCCGCGACCAGGACGGCCCCGCCCAGCAGGGGCGCCAGCACCCCGGGGGAGAGGAACCTGCCGCTCTCGCCGCCCCGGGACAGGCCGTACAGGAGCAGCGCGAGGCCCGGGGAGAGGCTCAGCAGCCCCGGGAGGTCGAGCCGCGGCGAAGCTGCCGCGCCCAGGGGGGAATCCGGGCGCAGCAGCTTCGCCGCGAGTATCAGGGCGGCCGCTCCGACGGGCAGGTTGACCAGGAAGATCCACTGCCAGGAGGCGGTGTCGACGAGCCAGCCCCCGAGGACCGGCCCCGCCACCGGGCCGACGAGCACGGGGAGCCCCAGCAGGGCCATGGCCCGCCCGAGCCGGTCGCGGTCGGCGGCCCGCATCACCATCGTCATGCCGACCGGCATCAGCAGCCCGCCGCCCAGCCCCTGGACGGCGCGGAAGGCGATCAGGCTGCCGGCGCTCCACGCGCAGGCCGCGAGCAGGGAGCCGAGGGTGAACAGGGACAGGGCCGTGAGGTAGGTGCGTTTGGCGCCGATCCGGCCCATCGCCCAGGCCGCCGCCGGGATGACGGCCGCCAGGGCCAGGGTGTACGCGGTGGCGGTCCACTGGATGGTTTCCAGCGGGGACCCGAAGGACTCGGAGAGCCTGTCGAGCGCCACGTTGACGATCGTCATGTCGAGGACCGACATGACGGCGCCGGTGATCACGACGGCGAGGATGCGCCCGAGCTGCCCGGGCGCGGGCCCTAACGCCGCGGGGGAGTCCTCGGCGGTGGGTGCGGTCGGCATCGTGCGACGTCCCTCCCTCAGAAAACAGACCAGGCAGTTTGTTTCTAGAAACAGACCGCGTGGTTGGTTTTCAGAACCGGACCAGACGGTTGGTTTTCACGGCCTTCCGGTAAAGTACAACGACCGTTGTAATCCGCACAACGGCCGTTGTAGAGGGTGACTCAAGAGCCGCTGGAGGCGTGATGGACGGGCAGGACCCGGGCCGCGTACCGGACGGGACGGCGGACGCGCCGCCGTCACCCCGGAAGCTGGCCAGGCGGATCGCCCTCGCCCGCGCCGCCTGCACGGTCTTCGGCCGCGAGGGGTACGCACGCGCCTCCGTCGACGCCCTCGCCGCCGCGGCCGGAGTCTCGACGCGGACGCTCTACAACCACTTCCCCGGCGGCAAGTCGGAGCTCTTCCGGGCCGTCGTCACCTGGAGCTCGGGCGAGGTGCGGGACGCGCACGTGGCCATCGTGCGCGCCCGGCTGGACCCCGGGCGCCCGCCCCGCCCGGACGACCTGGAGCGGGACCTGGCCGCCGTCGCCCGGGCGCTGATCGACGTGATGGTGGAGCACCCCGACCACTTCGCGCTCGTGCGCCACATCCACGCCGAGGCCGACCACGTGCCGCCCGAGGTGCTGGCCGCCTGGAAGGCGGCGGGCCCCGGCCCGGTCGCCGACGCCCTCGCCGGAGGCCTGGCGGGCCTGGAACGGGCCGGACTGCTCGACCTGCACGGCGACGCGGAGCTGGCCGCCGCCCACTTCACGGCGCTGACGTCCACCGCCGTGGCCCAGCTCTCCCACTACGGGGTCCTGCCCCTGTCGGAGGCACAGACCGACCGTCTCGTCCGCGGCGGCGCCGCCGCCTTCCTGCGCGCCTACCGGGCCCGCTGAGGGTCCGTCACAGCCGCTTCAGGTTCCGGTCGAGGACGGCCCGCACCCGGTCGACGTCGGCCGGGTCCTGCGCGCCGCGCTTGGGGAGGGCGAAGAAGATGCCGGTCCGCTTCGTCATGACCACGAACAGGGTGTCCGTCTCGAAGTACCAGGGGAACACCCGCCATTCGATGGTGCTGCTCAGCTCCCCGCCGGTGGTGGTCAGGCCCTCCTCGGTGACCGTCGTCCGGCAGGTCCCGTACTCCTCCATGTCCTGGTACTGCTCGCGCGCCTTGCGGGCGCCGACGCGGGGGACGATCACGCACATCGCCAGGGTCACGGCGACCAGGACGAAGGCCGTCTGGTTCTCCGAGAAGCGCCGCAGCCAGGAGAGCAGGCTCCCCAGCCCGATGCCCACGAAGGGCCCGGTCATGAGGTTGCCCCGGCCCGGCCAGGTCCCGAAGTTGAAGCGCCAGAACGCCGTCCGGTAGTCCTCCGGAGTGGGGTCGTACACGAACTCGATGGTGCCGCCGGTACTGCCGGTGCTGCTGGTGCTGCTGGTGTCCCCGCCTGTCTGCATGGGAGCGGAGCGTATACGAGCCACCCTGGCCGGAAAAGGGCCCCCGAAGTACTTCAGGGCAGCTGCCGGCCCACCTGTGACCAGGTCTCCAGCGCCTGGGCGAGGGGGTCCCCCGGTGCCAGGTACGGCCGGGCCGCGCCCGCCCACCGCAGGAGGTTCTTGATCCGCCTCAGGTGCAGGATCCGCTCCCGCGGCAGCGCCCGCCAGTCCCGGGCCCGCGCCGCCGCCTCCGCCGGGGTGAGGTCGATCAGTGCGAGCGCCTCCCGGCCCAGGGCGGCCGGGTCACCGCCCGGCCCCGGCCCGAACTCCCGCAGCAGGTAGGCCCGTACGGAGGCCAGCTCGATCCCCCGGAGCAGGTCGGACGCCCCCTCCGCGGCCGCGCAGCGGTGGGCCGCCGCCAGGGCCACCCGGCCCCAGCGCAGCCGTGTCCCGTCCGGCAGCCGCTCGTTCTGCATCCCCCCGATGGCCAGGGAGCGCAGCGTCCGCGGCCGGGGTTCGTCCGTGAGCGGGGGGCCGGTGTCCAGCCAGGCCTCCAGTTCCGCGAGGCCGTGCCCGTCGGGCGGTACGGAGGTCAGCACCTGGCCCCGGATGAGCAGGGCGACCACCGCCCCGGCGAGGCGGACCCGGGCGGTGTGGCCGGCGCCGAAGGAGTCGACGGCCTGCCCGTGCCGCTCCGCCCCGCGCAGCCAGACCCGCGACTCCCCGGCCGCGTACACCTGCCCGGAGCGGGCGGTGCCGCCGACGCACCGGACGAGGCACACCCCGCCGGTGACGTCGGCCTCCTCGACGGAATACACCTGCAACTCGGCGATGGACATGGCCGGGAGGCTACCGCCTCAGCCGGCGGGCGGGGCCTCCAGGACGAGACGGATGCCCGTCACCTCGTAGCCGGCCCGGTCGAAGGCGGCGGCCATGGGGAGGTTGACGGTGTCGGTGGTCGCCGTGACCCGTCCGGCGCCCTCGGAGGCGTGGAAGCGGGTGATCTCGGCGAGCACCTCGTCGATCAGGCCCCGGCCGCGCTGTTCGGGGACCACGCCCAGGTAGCCGACGTTGCGGTGGTACGGGGTGGCGGAGGGGACGGCCACGCCCGCGAGGGTGCCGTCGGGCAGGTGCGCGAGCCGCCACCAGGAGCGTTCGCCGGGGCAGTCGCGGTAGAACTCGAAGTCCTCGCGGGCGAGTTCCTCCTCCGTCAGCGACTCCAGCTCGTACCGGGTGGCCAGGTCGAGGCTGCCGCGCGAGATCCGGGCGAAGACGTCGAGGAACTCCTCGTCGGTCCCCTCGCGGAAGACGAGCCTCCCGGTGGGCGCCGCGGTCCCGGCCGCTGGGGGTCCCCCCAGCGGTAGCCGGGGGAGGGTCCACTCGTACCGCAGTCGCTCGATCTCCCGGGTCAGTCCGGCCCGCGCCGCGGCCTCCCGCCGCCAGGCGACCGCCCCGGCGAGGGCGGGGTCGTCGCGCCAGCCGCGGGGCAGGGAGAGGTGGTGGCCGGGGCGCCTGCCGAAGGCGGCGTGACCGGCCCCCAGCAGGGCGGCGGCCAGGGCGGCCGGGTCGGCGACGCCGGGGGCGACCTGGAGGCAGTCGAGCGTGACCGGCCGCTCGCTGTCGGCGCGGCCCCACCACAGGGCGCGGGCCAGCGGCCGCCCGTCCCCGTCCTCGGCGAACCAGGTCCACTCGGGCCGGAAGCGGTGCTCCGCGAACTCCTCCCGGATCCGGTCGGCGGACGGGCCGGCGACCGGGCCACCAGCGGGGAAGGCCAGGGCACGGTCGAGGGCGGTGGGGCCTGCGGTGGCGGCCGGGCCCGCGGTGGCGGGGTCTGCGATGGCGGCGCGGAATCTCATCATCGCCCCGATGATCACCCCGGGAACGGAGCACCGGCGAGCGGTTTTCCGCCGGATCGGAAAACGGGCCACCGGCGGTGTGGCGGCTGCGCCCCTACGACCAGGTGACCAGCCGGCGCGGGTGCTCCAGGACCGCGGCGATGTCCGCGAGGAACTTGGAGCCCAGCTCACCGTCGATCAGGCGGTGGTCGAACGACAGGGCCAGCGTGGTGACCTGGCGCGGCTTCACCTTGCCCTTGTGGACCCACGGCTGCAGCTTGATCGCGCCGACCGCGAGGATCGCGGACTCGCCGGGGTTCAGGATGGGCGTACCGGTGTCGACGCCGAAGACGCCGACGTTGGTGATGGTGATGGTGCCGTTCTGCATGTCGGACGGGGAGGTCTTGCCCTCGCGGGCCGTGGCCACCAGGTCCGACAGGGAGGCCGACAGCTCCGCGAGGGTCTTGGCGTGGGCGTCCTTGATGTTCGGGACGATCAGGCCGCGCGGGGTGGCCGCCGCGATGCCCAGGTTGACGTAGTGCTTGAGCACGATCTCCTGGGCCGCCTCGTCCCAGGACGCGTTGACGTCCGGGTTGCGGCGGATGGCGACGAGGACCGCCTTGGCGATCAGGAGCAGCGGGTTGATCCGGAGCCCCGCGAGGTCCGGGTCGTCCTTGAGCTCCTGGACCAGCTTCATCGTCCGGGTCACGTCGAGGGTGATGAACTCCGTGACGTGCGGGGCGGTGAAGGCGGAGCCGACCATGGCCTGGGCGGTGACCTTGCGGACGCCCTTGACCGGGATACGG
>NZ_JZWV01001488.1 GCF_000966975.1 Streptomyces katrae
GATCAGTACGGTGCCCTGCGGGTCGAGGGCGCGGCCGGCGGGGGTGGCGGGTTCCGGGCCGACGGGGACGCGGGCCAGCCGGGGTACGGCCATCCTGCCCGCCCGCAGGGCCAGTTGGGGTTCGCCGGTGGCGAGGGCGGCGGGCAGGCGGCGCAGGGAGTCCGGGGTGCCGTCGGTGTCGGCGAGGACGAGCCGGCCGTCGTGCTCGGACTGGGCGGAGCGGATCAGGCCCCAGACGGGGGCGTGTTCGGGCCGGGTGTCCGGTGCGTCCTCGGTGTCCTCGCCGGGTACGGCGACGGCCCGGTGGGTGAGGAGGACCAGCCGGGAGGCGGCGAAGCGGTCGTCGGCCAGCCAGTCCCGCAGGAGGGCGAGGGTGAGCCGCGCGGTCTCGCGGACGGCCCCCGCGTCGGCGTCGGGTTCGCCGCCGGTCGCGGGGAGGACGAAGGCCACGGTCGGGGGGACGGGTGCGCCGGCCGTGACGGCCTCGGCCAGGGCGGCGAGGTCGGGGTGGGTGTCGGGCGGGGTCCAGGGCCCGGCGGGGGCGGCGGTGTCGGGGAGGGGCTGGGCCGGCCACTCCACCCGGTAGAGGGAGTCGTGGTGTGCGGTGAGCGCGGCCCGCAGGTGTTCCTCGCGGACCTCGCGGAAGGTGAGGGTGGCGACGGTGGCCACGTCCCGGCCGGTGTCGTCCGCGGCGGTCAGGGTCACCGCGTCGGTGCCGGCCGGGGTCAGCCGGATCCGCAGCCGGGTGGCGCCGGTGGCGTGCAGGCGTACGTCCTCCCAGGAGAAGGCCATCCGTCCGGTGCCCATGTCCCCGAGGGGACCGAAACCGACGGCGTGCAGGGCGGCGTCCAGCAGGGCCGGGTGGAGCCCGTACCGGTCGGCGTCGGCACGTCCGTCCTCGGGGAGGGCCACCTCGGCGAACACCTCGTCGCCGAGCCGCCAGGCGGCGCGCAGGCCCTGGAAGAGGGGGCCGTAGGCGAAGGAGCGGGCGGCGAGCCCGGCGTAGAAGCCGTCGAGGTCCACGGGGGCCGCGCCGGCGGGCGGCCATGCGGCGTCCGGGCCGGGGGGCGGGGTGGCGGGCGCGGAGTTCAGTACGCCGGTGCCGTGGCAGCTCCAGCCGTCCTCCGCGGCGGCCGTGTCGGGGCGGGAGTGGACGGCGAAGCGCCGGTCTCCGGATCCGTCGGCCGGGCCGACGGCGACCTGGACGAGGACGGCGCCCTGCTCGGGCAGGACCAGCGGTGCCTGGAGGGTGAGTTCGGCCAGGTTGTCGCAGCCGAGGTGGTCGCCCGCCCGGACGGCGAGCTCCACGAAGGCCGTACCGGGGAGGATGACCGCGCCCAGCACCTCGTGCCCGGCCAGCCAGGGGTGGGTCCGCGTGGACAGCCGGCCGGTCAGCAGCAGGCCGTCGGCGTCGGCGAGGGTGGTGACGGCGCCCAGCAGGGGGTGGTCCGAGGGGGCGAGGCCCAGGCCCGCCGCGTCCGCCGGGGTGTCGGGGGCGTCGAGCCAGTAGCGCTCGTGCTGGAACGCGTACGTGGGCAGCGGGATCCGGCGGGCGTCCGGGGCGGCGAGGACGGCCTGCCAGTCGAGGGCGACGCCGTGGGCGTGTGCCTCGGCGGCGGAGCGCAGGAAGCGGTCGGTGCCGCCTTCGTCACGGCGCAGGGTGGCGAGCGCGACGGCTCCGCCGCCCAGGTCGTCCAGGGTCTCCTGGATGCCGACGGTCAGCACCGGGTGGGCGCTGACCTCGATGAGGGCGCCGTGTCCGTCCCGGACGAGGGCGCGGGTGACCTCGTCGAAGCGGACGGTCCGGCGCAGGCTGCGGTACCAGTACTCGGCGTCGAGGCGGTCGGTGTCGAGGGCGTCGCCGGTGACGGTGGAGTAGAACGGCACCTCGCAGGCGCGGGGGGTGATGTCGGCGAGGGCT
>NZ_JZWV01001489.1 GCF_000966975.1 Streptomyces katrae
CACCTCGCAGGCGCGGGGGGTGATGTCGGCGAGGGCTTCGAGGACGCGTTCGCGTACGGCCTCGACGTGCGCGGAGTGGGAGGCGTAGTCCACGGCGATCAGCCGGGCCCGGATCCCGTCGGCGTGCAGGGCGTCGCGCAGCTCGGTGAGGGCGTCGCCGTCACCGGAGACGACGATGGAGGACGGGCTGTTGACGGCGGCTACGGACAGCCGTTCGCCCCAGGGCGCCATCAGGGGCGTGAGCCGGTCCAGGGGCAGGGAGACGGACAGCATGCCGCCGCGCCCGGACAGCACGGTCAGGGCCCGGCTGCGCAGGGCCACGACCTTGGCGGCGTCCTCCAGGCTGAGCGCGCCGACGACGGCCGCGGCGGCGATCTCGCCCTGGCTGTGGCCGGCGACGGCCGCCGGGTGCACTCCGTGGGAGCGCCACAGTTCGGCCAGGGAGACCATCACCGCGAAGAGGACGGGCTGGACCACGTCGACCCGGTCGAAGCCGGGGGCGCCGGGCGCCGCGCGCAGGACCTCCGTCAGCGACCAGTCCACGTGGGGGGCGAGGGCTTCCTCGCACTGGCGGATGCGTTCGGCGAAGACGGGCGCGGAGTCGAGGAGTTCGACGGCCATGCCGGCCCACTGGGAGCCCTGGCCGGGGAAGACGAACGCGGCCTGGCGGGTGTCGTCGGCGGTGCCCCGCACCACGTCGGTGCCGGCGGGGGCGGGTGCGCCGGGCTCGGCGTCGGCGAGGGCGTCCAGGGCCCGGTCCAGGCCGGCCCGGTCGGGGGCGAGGAGTACGGCGCGGTGGGGGAAGGCGGTACGGGTGGTGGCGAGGGAGAGCGCGATGTCGACGGCCGTCGGGGCGGGGGCGCCGGGCGCACCGGGCAGGGCGGCCAGGTGGGCGCGGAGCCGGGCGGCCTGGGCGGCGAGGGCGGCCGGGGTCTTGGCGGAGAGCGGCCAGGGGATGAGGCGCGGTCCGCCGTCCGGGGCTCCGGCGGCGGAGTCGGTTTCGCCGCCGATGCCGACGAGCGTGGCGGCACGGTCGGCGATGGCGTTGCCGAGGCTGACGGCCCGGCCGGCGATGGCGGTCCCGAGGGTTGCGGCCCGGTCGGCGACGGC
>NZ_JZWV01001490.1 GCF_000966975.1 Streptomyces katrae
CCCGCCGGGGGCGGCGCCGCCGGGGGCGGGGGCCGCACCGGAAGCACCGGCCCTCCCCGGGACGTCGGCTCCGCCGGAGGCTTCCGTCCCGCCGGGGGCGTCGGACCGTTCCGGAGCGGGGAGGTGCTGTTCGAGGACGACGTGGGCGTTGGTGCCGCTGACGCCGAAGGCGGAGACGGCGGCCCGGCGGGGCCGGCCGGGCTCCGGCTCGGGCCAGGCGGTGTTCTCCGTGACCAGCGAGACGGCCCCCGAGGACCAGTCGACGTGCGGGGTCGGGTCGTCCGCGTGCAGGGTCTTCGGCAGGATGCCGTGGCGCAGCGCCTGCACCGCCTTGATGACGCCCGCGACACCGGCCGCGGCCTGGGTGTGCCCCAGGTTGGACTTGACGGAGCCCAGCCACAGGGGCCGGCCGTCGGGCCGCTCCTGGCCGTAGGCCGCGAGCAGGGCCTGCGCCTCGATGGGGTCGCCGAGGGTGGTGCCCGTGCCGTGGGCCTCGACGAGGTCCACGTCGGACGGGGAGAGCAGGCCGTTGGCCAGGGCCTGGTGGATGACGCGCTGCTGGGCGGGGCCGTTGGGGGCGGTGAGCCCGTTGCTGGCGCCGTCCTGGTTGACGGCGGAGCCGCGGACCACGGCCAGGACGGGGTGGCCGAGCCGGACCGCGTCGGAGAGGCGTTCCACGAGCAGCATGCCGACGCCCTCGGACCAGCCGGTGCCGTCGGCCGCCGCGGAGAAGGCCCGGCAGCGGCCGTCGGGCGAGAGGCCGCGCTGGCGGCTGAACTCGACGAAGGTGGTGGGTCCGGCCATCACGGTGACGCCGCCCGCGAGCGCGAGGTCGCATTCGCCCTGCCGCAGGGCCTGGACGGCGAGGTGCAGGGCCACGAGGGAGGAGGAACAGGCGGTGTCGATGGTGACGGCCGGGCCCTCCAGGCCCAGGGTGTAGGCGATGCGGCCGGAGACCACGCTGCCGGTGTTGCCGGTGCTGACGTACCCCTCGATGCCCTCGGGCATGGCGGGGAGCCGGGAGACGTAGTCGTGGTACATGACTCCGGCGAACACCCCGGTGCGGCTGCCGCGCAGGGACTGCGGGTCCAGTTCGGCGCGTTCGACGGCCTCCCAGGAGGCTTCGAGGACGAGCCGCTGCTGGGGGTCCATGGCCAGGGCCTCGCGCGGCCCGATCCCGAAGAAGCCGGGGTCGAACTCGGCTGCCCCGCGCAGGAATCCGCCTTCGCGGGTGTAGGTGGTGCCGGGGTTCTCGGGGTCCGGGTCGTAGAGCGCGTCGAGGTCCCAGCCCCGGTCGGTGGGGAAGCCGGAGATCGCGTCACGGCCCGAGGCGACCAGGTCCCACAGGTCCTCGGGGGACTCGACGCCGCCGGGGAAGCGGCAGCTCATGCCCACGATCGCGATGGGTTCGCGGTTCCTGCCCTCGGCCTCGCGCAGTCGCCGGCGCGCGTGCCGCAGATCGACGGTGGCACGCTTGAGGTAGTCGCGGAGCTTGTTCACATCGGTCGTCATCTGGATTTCTGTTCCTCAACGCGAAGGGATGGGCGTGCTGGTCGATCAGTGGGTGTCGAGCTCGCCGTCGAGCAGGTCGAAGAGTTCTTCGTCGGAGGCCTGTGCCACCTCGGCCTCGGCGCCCTCCCCGGTGTGGTGTCCGGGGACCGGTCCGGTGCCGGTGCCGGGTCCGGCGGACGCCTCGCGCCATTTCGCGAGGAGGACCTCCAGCCGCAGGGCGGCGGTGGCGCGGGTGGCCCGGTCCTGCGGGGCGCGGGCGAACGCGGTTTCCAGCCGGTCGATCTCGGCGAGCAGCGAGGGCGCCGGCGCGTCGCCGCCCGGTCCGCCGGCGGGCAGCGCGCCGGCCAGGTGGCCGGCGAGGGCTGCCGGGGTGGGGTGGTCGAACAGCAGGCTCGCCGGGAGGCGGAGCCCGGTGGCCGCGCCCAGCTGGTTGCGCAGTTCGACGGCGGTCAGCGAGTCGAAGCCGAGGTCCCGGAAGGCC
>NZ_JZWV01001491.1 GCF_000966975.1 Streptomyces katrae
TGGGAGGCGCCGACGGCCTCGGCGGAGGTGTGCCCCAGCACGGCGGCGACCTGGGCCCTGACGAGCCCGAGGAGGATCCGCCGGCGCTTCTCGTCCGAGGCCCCCGCCAGCTGCTCCGTCAGCGCGCCCGTTGCGGTGGCGGGGTCCGCCGCCGTGCGGGCGGGGGTCCGTACGAGGCCCCGGAGCAGGGCGGGCACGGGCCGGGTCCCGGCGTGGCGGCGCAGGGCGGCCAGGTTCAGCCGGACGGGCAGGAGTACGGCCTCCGCGCCGTCGGCGGCCGCCGCGGTCCCCGCAGCCGTCGCGGCCCCCGCAGCCGCGGCCGTCGCCGCGTCGAAGAGGGCGAGGCCCTCGTCCGGGGAGAGCGGGGACACGCCCGACCGGGCCATCCGGGCGAGTGTTCCGGCAGCGGCCCCGCCCACCATCCCGTGCGGGCCGGCGGCGTCCGCGGCGGCGTAGTTGGCCTGGCCGGCGGTGCCGAGGGTGCCGGCGAGCGAGGAGAACAGCACGAAGGCCGCGAGGTCCCGGTCCCGGGTCAGTTCGTGCAGGTGGAAAGCGGCGTCCGTCTTGGGCCCGAGGACCCGGTCGAGTCGTTCGGCGGTGAGCGATCCGGCGAGCGCGTCGTCGAGCACGCCGGCCGCGTGGACGACGCCGGTCAGCGGGTGGGCGGCGGGGATCGCGTCCAGTACGGCGGCGAGCGCGGTCCGGTCGGCGGCGTCGCAGGCCGCCAGGGTCACCTCGGCGCCCAGCGCGCCCAGTCCGGCCGCGAGTTCGGACGCGCCTTCGGCTTCCGGCCCCCGGCGGCTGATCAGCAGGAGGTGCCGTACGCCGTGCGCGGAGACCAGGTGCCGGGACACCAGTCGGCCCAGGGCTCCCGTCGCCCCGGTCACCAGGACGGTACCGGCCGGGTCCAGGCCCAGGGGCGCCTCGGTCGTGGCCGTGGCGGCGGGCGTGCGGGCCAGCCGGGGCACGAGCACCCTGCCGGCCCGGACCGCGCACTGCGGCTCCGCGCCGGCCAGGTCGGCCGCCGACCGGGCTTCGTCCGGTGCGGCGCCGGGCTCCGGGTCCGCGTCGGCGTCCACGAGGACGAAGCGGCCGGGGTGTTCGGACTGGACGGACCTGACCAGGCCCCACACGGCGGCGTGGGCCGGATCCAGCCGGGCCGCGTCCCCGGCGCCGGTACGGACCGCGTTGCGGGTGACGAGGACCAGCCTCCGCGGGTCCCCCTCCCCCGCCTCGGCGGCGGTCAGCCGCGCCTGTACGAGGGCCAGGGCGCGGGCCGCCGCGTACCGCACGGCGGCGGACGCCTCGGCCGGGCGGTCCGGGAGCTCCGCCTCCAGCAGGACCACCTCGTCGGCGGCAGCCCCCGTCACGGGCGGGGCCGGGGGCACCTCGGTCCACTCGACACGGAACAGCGCGTCCCGGAAGCGTCCGGCGGCCGCCGCGGCGGCGAGCTGCTCGGCGGAGACCGGCCGCAGGACGAGGGAGTCCACGCGGGCCACGGTCCGGCCGGCGGTGTCGGCGGCCAGCAGGGAGACGGCGTCCGGGCCCGCGGCGGCCAGCCGGACCCGCAGGGCGGCCGGCCGGCCGGACGGGGCGGCGGACAGCTCGACCCCGGTCCACGAGAAGGGGACCCGCGCCCGGCCGGTTCCGGTGCCGGTCTCCGTGCCGAGCAGGCCCTCGTCGAGGGCGACGGCGTGCAGGGCCGCGTCGAGCAGGGCCGGGTGCAGCCCGAATCCGGAGACGTCGGTCCCGTCGGGGAGTTCCAGTTCGGCGAAGAGCTCCCCGTCCCGGCTCCAGGCGGCGCGTACGCCACGAAACAGCGGTCCGTAGTCCAGCCCCAGAGCGGCCATCCGTTCGTAGAGGGCGTCCGGGGACCCGTCGGCGAGGGGCACGGCCCGGGGCGGGGGCCATGCGGCCAGGGCGTCCGCGTCCGCGGGGGCCGCGGCGGCGGACAGGGTGCCCACCGCGTGGCCGGTCCACGGCTCGTCGGCGGGGGCGCCCTGCGGACGCGAGTGGATCTCCAGCGTCCGGCGGCCGTCGGCGTCGGGGGCCGCGACCCGTACCTGGACCTGCACGGCCCCGTCCTCGGGGACCACGAGCGGCGCGCCGAGCGTCAGCTCGTCCAGCCGGCCGCAGCCGACGCCCTCGGTGTGGGCGGCGTGCAGGGCCAGGTCCACGAAGGCGGTGCCGGGGACGAGTACGGCGCCCAGCACGACGTGGTCGGCGAGCCAGGGGTGCGTGGCGAGCGACAGCCGGCCGGTCAGGACGAGTCCCTCGCCGTCGGCGAGCGGAAGGGCGGCGCCGAGCAGCGGGTGGTCCGCGTCGGCCAGACCCGCGGCGGAGACGTCGCCCGGAGCGGGGGCCGCCGCCAGCCAGTAGCGGCTGCGCTGGAAGGGGTAGGTGGGCAGGTCGACGCGGCGGGCGCCGCGGCCGGCGAAGACCGCCTCCCAGTCGACGGGGGTGCCGTGGACGTGGAGTCGGGCAAGGGCGGTGGTGACGGCCTGCTCCTCGGCCCGGTCGGTGCGCAGGAGCGGAAGGGCCACCGCGTCCCCGTCCAGGGTCTCCTGGGCCAGGGCGGTCAGGACTCCCCCGGGGCCGACCTCCAGGAAGGTCCGCGCGCCTTCGGCGGCGAGGGTGGC
>NZ_JZWV01001492.1 GCF_000966975.1 Streptomyces katrae
GCCTCGCGGACGTGGCGTACCCAGTAGTCGGCCGAGCCGGCCTCCTCGGCGGTGAGGGTCCGGCCGGTGAGGGTGGAGACGACCGGGAGCGCCGGAGCCTCGAAGGCGACCGATTCCGCGACCTCGCGGAAGGCGTCGAGGATCGGGTCCATCAGCGGGGAGTGGAAGGCGTGGGAGACGGCCAGGGCCTTGGTCTTGCGGCCCTCCGCGGCGAGCTTCCCGGCCAGTTCCGCGACCGCGTCCTCGGCACCCGAGACCACCA
>NZ_JZWV01001493.1 GCF_000966975.1 Streptomyces katrae
GGTGTGGGGTGTACGACGTGTCCGGACTGTAGGTCGACGAGTGCGTGGGGGAGGCGATGGGGCCGGAGTCGTCGTCGCTGCTGCTCGCCACCGCGACGCCGATGATGACCGCGGCGGCGACGCCGAGCGCCAGCAGGCAGCCCAGGGCCCCCGACTTGCCGGAGCCGGAGGGCGCCGCGGGCTGCGGCACGTGAAGGGGGCCGAACGGGCCCGGCACGGTGGCGCCGGGCGCGGTGGGCCCGGCGGTGGTGGGGCCGGGGGGTGTGGGGTCTGCGGGGACCCGTATCCGGAGCAGGACCTCCTCGCCGCCGACGCGGGCCCGTACGAGGTCGCCGTTACGGGTCGGCGGTATGCGCAGCCTCACGTTGCCGGACGCCAACGGGACGTCGACGGTCGCTCCGGCGGCCGCCTGCGCGGGGGTGAGCGTTAACTGGATTTCCTCTGACGGCTCTGACGACACCGGCTGCTCCTCAAAGTGGCGGCGCCCTGGCGGACTTCGGGGATTCTTCCCCCTTCGCCCTGGCTGACGCAGCCGTTCCGGCAGGCCGGAACCGAACCGTGAGGTGTGCGGACCAGGGGTGGAGATCGTTCGCGGGGTGTGGAGCTGTGGAGGAGGGCTGGGCCGAGGGGTGTTCGAGCGGTGCGCGCGTGCGTAGATTACCGGCGGTAACCCCCGATCGACCGAGGAGAACGAGCCGTGGACGCTGCCGAGCCGAAGCTGGTCGAGCCCGTCAAGACGATCGTCGCCGGAGTGGTGCGCGAGGTGGCGGTGCCCGCCCTCGCCGGGACGCCGGCCGGCGGATCGCTCGGGGACCTGCCCTTCCTCAACGCCCTGGAGGCCCCCGGCGAGCCCGTACTCGCCCGCAAGGAACGCGACGGGACCTGGCGGGACGTCACCGCCGCCGAGTTCGCCGCCGAGGTGCTCGCCGTCGCCAAGGGACTGATCGCCGAGGGCCTCGCGGAGGGCGACCGGCTCGCCATCATGGCCCGGACCACCTACGAGTGGACCCTGCTGGACTTCGCCGGCTGGGCCGCCGGGCTGGTCACCGTCCCCATCTACCCGACCTCCTCCGCCCTCCAGGCCCGCTGGATCATCCACGACTCCGGCGCCGTCGCCTGCGCCGTCGAGGACACCGTCCAGGCCCGGCTCATCAGCGCCGAACGCGCCCACCTCCCCGGCCTCGCCCACCTGTGGGAGTTCGACACCGGAGCCATCGGCCGCCTGGTCAAGGCCGGCGAACACCTCCCCGACGCGGTCGTGCAGGCGCGGCGGGCCGCCCGCACCCCCGACTCCTACGCCACCCTCGTCTACACCTCGGGAACCACCGGGCAGCCCAAGGGCTGCACGCTGACCCACGGCAACTTCTTCGCCGAGGTCGACAACGCGGTGGCCCTCCTGCACCCCGTCTTCGACTCCGTCAGCAAGGACCCCGCCTCCACCCTGCTCTTCCTGCCGCTGTCGCACGTCTTCGGCCGGATGGTCGCCGTCGGCTGCATGCGCGCCCGCGTCAAGCTCGGTCACGCGCCCAGCATCAAGACCGATGACCTCCTCGCCGACCTCGCCGGTTTCCGGCCCACCTTCCTGCTCGCCATCCCCTACGTCCTGGAGAAGGTCCACAACACCGCCCGCGCCACCGCCGAACGCATGGGCCGCGCCTCCTCCTTCGACCGCGCCGCCCGCATCGCCCAGCGCCTCGGGGAGGCGGCGGTGGCGGGTGAGGCGCCCGGGCTGGCCCTGCGGGCCGGCCGCGCCCTGTACGACCCGCTCGTCTACCGGCGCATCCGGGCCGCGCTCGGCGGCCGCGTCCGCTACATCCTCAGCGGCGGCTCCCCCCTCGGCCGGCGCCTCGCCGCCTTCTACACGGGCGCCGGCATCGAGGTCTTCGAGGGGTACGGGCTCACCGAGACCACGGCCGCCGCGACCGTCACCCCGCCGCTGCGGCCCCGCCTCGGCACGGTCGGCTGGCCCCTGCCCGGCACGGCGGTGCGCATCGCCGACGACGGGGAGGTGCTGCTGCGCGGCGGACACGTCTTCGCCGGGTACTGGAACGTCTCGGCGCAGCCGGCGGGGGAGTGGCTGGCCACCGGCGACATCGGCGAACTCGACGCCGACGGCTACCTCACCATCACCGGCCGCAAGAAGGACCTGATCATCACCTCCGGCGGCAAGAACGTCGCTCCCGCCCCCCTGGAGGACTGGCTGCGGGCCCATCCGCTGGTCGGCCAGTGCATGGTCATCGGCGACAACCGGCCCTACATCGCGGCCCTCATCACCCTGGAGCCGGACGGGCTCGCGCACTGGCGGCAGATGCACAAGAAGCAGGGGGTGCCGGTGCGGGAACTGGTCACGGACGCGGAGCTGCTGGAGGAGTTGCAGCGGGCGGTGGACGAGGCGAACCAGCTGGTCTCGCGGGCCGAGTCGATCCGTCGCTTCGCCGTTCTCCCCGGGGAGTTCACGGAGGAACGGGGACACCTGACCCCGTCCCTGAAGCTCAAGCGGGGCGCGGTCGCACGGGACTACGCCCCCGAGATCGAGGCCCTCTACCAGACCCCGCGCGGCTCCTGAGGGGCCCTCCCCGCCCCGCCCTTCACCCGTTCTCGCCTCAAACGCCGGCGGGGCTATAGACAG
>NZ_JZWV01001494.1 GCF_000966975.1 Streptomyces katrae
CCCCGCCGCCGGTCCCGCCCCAGCGGCGCCCCCGCCCCCGCAACGCGTGGATCGACAGCGGCAGCGGCCTCTCGCACCTGATGCGGCAGTGGCGCGACACCCCGCAGAGCGGCGTGTGGCGTGAGGCGAAGCAGCGGTTCCAGGCGGCGCTGGCCGAGGCCGAGCGGCTGCGCGACGAGCGTGCCGCGGCCGCCGACGCGTACGCCGGGCAGGCAGCGGCGTACGAGGCCCTGCACGCGGCGCGTCTCGCCGCGGAGCGGGACGCGGCGGCGCTGGCCCGCGTACGGGAGGACCTGCCGGGCGCCGAGGCCGCACTGGCCCGCGCCCAGCAGCAGCTGGCCGACGCCGAGCAGGCGCACCAGGCGCATCTGGCCCGGCGCCCCGGTTTCTCCGTGAGCCTGTTCACGATGGGGCGGGCGGCGCGGGCCTGGCACGCCGACGAAGCCGGGGCCGCCGGCCTGGCCGCCGACGCCCGGAAGGCGCGCGAGGCGGCGC
>NZ_JZWV01001495.1 GCF_000966975.1 Streptomyces katrae
GGTGGGCGCGGCCGCGGCCGCCCTGCGCGCCCGCCAGGACGCCCAGCGGGCGGCACTCGCCCACGCCGAACGCACCGACCAGGCCCTGGCCGCGGCCCGGACCCGCTGGGAGGGGTTCGTGCCGGAGGACTCCTGGCTGACGGACGACGCGGCACGCGAGCTCGCCGCCCCCTGGTCCGACCCCGAGATCACCCGGGCCCGTACCGAGGTGTTCCTCGCCGCCCTCGGCCTCCACCAGGCCTTCCTGCGCTGCACGGCCCGCACCATGTACGCCAACCTGATGGCGGCGATGGACGCCGTCGCCGGCGCGGTGCCGGGGACCGTGCCCGAGACCCACGTACGGGCCGCCTGGCAGAGCCTGTTCCTCGTCGTACCGGTGGTGTCGACGACGTTCGCCTCGCTGGACCGGGTCTTCGGGCGGCTCGGCGCGGAATCGCTGGGCTGGCTGTTCGTCGACGAGGCCGGTCAGGCGGCGCCCCAGATGGCGGCCGGGCAGGCGGCGCCCCAGATGGCGGTGGGCGGCATGTGGCGGGCGCGGCGTACGGTCGTCGTCGGCGACCCGCTGCAGCTGGAGCCGGTCGTGGTCCTGCCGTGGACGGCGCAGCGGGCGCTGCGCGAGGACTTCGGCGTGGCGGAGGAGTGGGCGCCGGGCCGCACGTCGGTCCAGCAGCTCGCCGACCGCGCCAACCGCTACGGCACGCTGCTGCCCGCCGAACTTCCCGACGGCGGGCACGAGGTGTGGGTGGGGGCGCCGCTGCGGGTGCACCGGCGGTGCGACGACCCGATGTTCTCGCTCAGCAACGCCGTCGCCTACAACGGCCTGATGGTCCAGGGCACCCCGCCGCGCGAGGCGTACGTCTACCGGCCGGGCAGCAGCTGGGTGAACGTCGTCGGGGCGGAGGCGGACGGGCACTGGATCCCGGAGGAGGGGCGGGCGCTGCGGCGCGTGCTGGAGCGGCTGCGGGACGAGGGCGGGGTGGACCTGGCGGAGGAGGTGTTCGTCATCAGCCCGTTCCGGCAGGTGGTGGCGGGAGCCCGGCGGGCGTGCCGGGACCTGATGCCGGCGGAGCGGGTCGGGACGGTGCACACCACGCAGGGCAAGGAGGCGGACGTCGTCATCCTCGTCCTGGGCACGGACCCGCGCCGCCCGGGCGCCCGGGCCTGGGCGGCGTCACGGCCGAACCTCCTCAACGTCGCGGTGAGCAGGGCGAAACGCCGCCTGTTCGTGATCGGCAACCTCGAGGCATGGCGCGACCAGCGCTTCTTCGGCACGCTGGCGGAGTCGCTGCCGTGCCACACGTGGCAGGCGCCGGCCCGGGGGGAGAGCGGGCGGGGCTGAGGCGTGCGGCGGGACGGGCTTCTGCTGCCGTGCTCCCGAGGACGGCGACCACCGGTCCATGGCCCATCCGCCCCCTACGTCGCTGCGTCCCTGCGCCCCTGCGTCCTTCGTTCGCGGAGAACCGTGCCATGGACCCCCATCTGCACCTCCCCGGCACCGCTACGGCACGGCTTCCGGGAGACCTCAAGGCTGCCCGCCCCTGCGCCACGGCAAGCAGCTCCGCAACGGAGTGCCGGCCACCGCACCCCCAGCGCCACGCCCGGCTGGATGCCCTGGCCAGGGCCCTACCGGAGGACACCGTGATCACACGAGACTGCCGCAGATGAGCCGCGAGGCCTTCGAAGCCATCGCGGAAGCCGCCGCGCAGCACGACGTCAAGCTCGAATTCATCAACGGAGAACTGGGAGTCAAGCCTGTGCCCGACGGCGACCACGGCGAGATCATCATGTGGCTGCTGGAACACTGCATGCGGCAACGCCCCGACCTGCGCCTGTACCCGAAACAGGGACTCCGCGTCGACACCTACGGAAACGGCAACGCCCGCCCCGACGGTGCGCTCGCCCCCAAGGGCTACTTCGCGGGCCAGGGCGAGTGGGCCGGGACGGAAGGCGTCGTCATGGTCGTCGAGGTCACCTCCTACGACACCAGGACCGACCAGCACGACCGGCAGGACAAACCGCGGGCCTACGCAGAACGGGAGATCCCGGTCTACCTCCTCATCGACCGCGACAACGGCTCCCTGGTCCTGCACACCGAACCCGTCAACGGGCGTTACCACACGCAGAGGTTCTTCTTCGGGGACACGGTCCGAATCCCCGCCCCGGTAGACATCACCCTCGACGACACCGACATCCTCAAGAACCACGTCCGCTGAGAGGACAAGCCACGAGGCACCCGTCGTGGAGAGGCGGAGTGCTGCCACCAATGGCTCCCGTGTGCCTATTCAGAACGTGGAGATCCAGCTGGGCCACCCTGTCGGAAGTCCAGTACACGTCACACGCGTTTTCCGTCCTTGCAAGTCCCACAGACGCGGGAAACAGCGTCCCTGCGGTCCGAGACGCTGTGGTGACAGTCTCCGCAGGTGGCGAGGAGCAAAGGAGTTCGGCCACCTGGGCGCGGATCTCCTCGGGGTCGTCCCCACGGGTGCGGGGAGCAGTCCCCGGCCAGGTCGCCGAGACCCTCCGGGTCGGGGTCATCCCCGCGGGCGTGGGGAGCAGGCCAGGACCCGACGCAGGGTGTCGAGGGTGAGGGGGTCATCCCCGCGGG
>NZ_JZWV01001496.1 GCF_000966975.1 Streptomyces katrae
CTCGAAGGCCTCCCAGGCCGTCTCCAGCAGCAGCCGCTGCTGCGGGTCCATCATCAGGGCCTCGCGCGGGGAGATCCCGAAGAACCCGGCGTCGAACTCGCCCACGCCGTCGAGGAATCCGCCGTGGCGGACGTAGCAGGTGCCGGCGTGGTCCGGGTCGGGGTCGTACAGGGCGTCCAGGTCCCAGCCGCGGTCGGCGGGGAAGCCCGAAATGGCGTCGCCGCCGTCGGCGAGGAGGCTCCACAGCTCNCGCTGCTGGGGGTCCATGGCGAGGGCCTCGCGGGGGGAGATGCCGAAGAAGGCGGCGTCGAAGTCGCCCGCGTCGTGGAGGAATCCGCCCTCACGGGCGTAGGTGGTGCCGGGGTGCTGCGGGTCGGGGTGGTAGAGGGAGTCGAGGTCCCAGCCGCGGTTCCGGGGGAAGGCCGAGAGGGCGTCCTCGCCCTCCGCGAGGATCGTCCACAGGTCCTCGGGGGAGGTCACCCCGCCGGGGAAGCGGCAGCTCATCGCGACGATGGCGATGGGCTCGCGGGCTTCGGCCGTCATCTTCCGGTTCTGGCGGCGCAGCCGCTCGGTCTCCTGGAGGGAGGCGCGCAGTGCCTGGACGATCTTGTCGTTCGATGTGGTCATGATGTGCTCCGTACTCAGGCCGTTGATCAGGCTTCGCTGTCGCCCAGCGCCAGTTCGATGAGGTGGTCGAGGTCCATGTCCGCGATGGCGGAGCCGGTGTCGGGATCCGCGTGGTCGGGGTCGGGTGCGGTGTCCGCCGGCCCGCCGGTCAGTGCCAGCAGCGCGTCCATCAGCCCCGCTTCGCGCAGGCGGGCCAGCGGGACGGTGGCCAGGGCGCGTCGGATCCGGTCCTCGTCCGGGCCCCCCTCCTCCGTCGCGCGGTCCGCCGCCCCCGCGGGCAGCAGGGCGTGCAGCAGGCCGTCGGTGAGGGCGCTCGGGGTGGGGTGGTCGAAGACCATCGTCGTCGGGAGCTTCAGTCCGGTCGCGGCGCCCAGCCGGTTGCGGAGTTCGACGGCGGTGAGC
>NZ_JZWV01001497.1 GCF_000966975.1 Streptomyces katrae
GGTCGGGCTCGATGGCATCCGTGGCCGGGTAGCCGAGGACCGCCGCGGCCTCCTCGCGCACCAGGTCCAGCAGCCGGTCGTGCCGGTCGGCCGGATCCAGGCCGGTCAGCTCCCGTACGAGGTCCGCCGCCACGGGGGCGGTGGCGGGGGTGTCCTCGTCGGCGACGGCGGCCAGCGCGGCCCGCGCCTCGGGCAGGTCGGCGAGGAGGGCGCTGGGCCGGCCGATGGTGAAGGCGGGCGCGAACCGCGGCCAGTCCACGTCCGCCACGACCACGGCGGTCTCGTCCCGGTCCATGGCCAGCCGCAGGGCGGAGACGGCCAGTTCCGGGGAGAGCGAGGGCAGTCCGCTGCGCCTGAGGTACTCCTCCGCCCCGCCGTCGGCGGCCATTCCGCCCTCCGCCCAGGGGCCCCAGGCGACGGCCGTCGCCGCCAGACCCCTGGCCCGCCGGTGCTGGGCGAGCGCGTCGAGGAAGGCGTTGCCCGCGGAGTAGGCGGCCTGGCTGCCGCTGCCCCACACGCCGGAGACGGACGAGAAGAGGACGAACGCGTCCAGGTCCCGGCCGGCGAGCAGCTCGTCCAGGTGGACGGCACCGGCCACCTTGGCCGAGACCACGGCGGCCAGCTCCTCGGGGGTGGTCTCCGCGACGGTGGTGAACTGCGGGAGCCCGGCGGCGTGGACGACGGCGGTCAGCGGGGCGGGGTCCCCGGACAGGCCGTCCAGCAGGCCCGCCAGGGCTTCCCGGTCGGCGACGTCGCAGGCGGCGACCGTCACCCGCACCCCGGACTCCCGCAGCTCGGCGGCGAGTCCGGCCGCACCCGGGGCGGCCTCGCCGCGCCTGCTGGTGAGGACCAGGTGCTCGGCACCGGCTCCGGCCAGCCAGCGGGCGGTGTGCCCGCCGAGCGAGCCCGTGCCGCCGGTGATCAGTACGGTGCCCCGGGGCTTCCAGCCGCCGTCGGTGCCGGTGGCCGTGGTGGTGCGGGGCATCCGGGTCAGCCTGCGGACCAGGGCGTCCGCTCGTCGGGGACGCCGGAGCCGGCACCGGTGCCGGGGAGGTCGATCAGGCCGCCCCAGCGGGCCGGGGCCTCCAGGGCGACCGCGCGTCCCAGGCCCCAGACCAGGGCCTGGAGCGGCCGGGTGACCGGGCGGGAGGCGTTCACGGCCACGGCCCCGCTGGTGAGGCACCACAGCGGTGCCTCGGCTTCCAGGTCCCCGAGCGCCTGGACGAGCGCGACGGTGCCGGTGAGCCCGGCCGGCAGGGCCGGGTGGTGCGGGTGGCGGCGTTCGTCCAGGGCCAGCAGGGACAGCACCCCGGCCACCGGTGCGCCGTCCACGGCCCCGGCCTCGCGCAGCCGCTCGGCGAGTGCCCCGCGGTCGGCTCCGGGGTCGGTGACGGTGACGAGGAGGGGGTCGGCGGAACGGTCCCGGAGCATCCGGGCGTAGGGCTCGGCGGTCGCCGCGTCCGGGGCCACGACCAGCCAGGTGCCCGACGGGGCGACGGCCGGCAGGCCGGTGCGGGGCTGCCACACCGCCTGGTAGCGCCAGCCGTCGAGCGTGGTCCGGGTGCGGCTGTCGCGGCGCCAGGCCGAGAGCGCGCCGAACACCGAGTCCAGCGGTGCCCCGGCCGCCACCCCGAGCCGTGCGGCGAGGGCCTCCGGTCCCCCGTTCTCGACGGTGTCCCAGAACTCGGCCTCGACCGCGTCGGCCGGTGCCGTGGCGGTGGCGGCCGGTGCGGGGCGCGCCGTCAGCCAGTAGCGTTCGCGCTGGAAGGCGTACGTGGGCAGGTCGACCCGCCGGCCGCCCCGGCCGGCGAGGACGGCCGTCCAGTCCACCGGGACGCCCTGGACATGCAGGTGCGCGAGCGCGGTGAGGACCGCCGACTCCTCCGGCCGGCCGGCCCGCAGGACCGGAACAGCCGCCTGACCGCCGTCCACAACCGCCGCGGCCAGCGCCGTCAGCACACCACCAGGACCGACCTCCAGAAACGCACCGGCCCCCTCCACCGCCAACACCTCGACCGCGTCCGCGAAACGCACCGCCTCACGGACATGCCTCACCCAGTAGTCGACCGAACAGAACTCCTCCGCCACGACCAAAGCACCGGTCAGGGTCGACACCACCGGCATCGTCGGGGTCCCGAAGGACACCTCCTCCACCACCTCGCGGAACCCGGCCAGCACCGGATCCATCAACGGGGAGTGGAAGGCGTGCGAGACCGCCAGCGCCTTGGTCCTGCGGCCCTCCGCCACCAGCTTGGCGACCACCTGGGAGACGGCCCCTTCAGCACCCGAAAGCACCACCGAGGACGCTCCGTTGACCGCCGCGATGCCCGCCTCCGTCTCGAACCCGGCCAGCAGCTCACGCACTTCGGGCTCCGAAGCCTCCACGGCGACCATCACACCGCCCGAAGGCAGCGCCTGCATCAGCCGGCCACGCGCGGCCACCAGCTTCGCCGCGTCCTCCAGCGAGAACACACCCGCGACGTGCGCCACCGCGAACTCACCGATCGAATGCCCCGCCAGGAAATCCGGGGACACGCCCCAGGACTCCACCAGCCGGAAC
>NZ_JZWV01001498.1 GCF_000966975.1 Streptomyces katrae
GTCGACATGCGCACAGACCGCATCGAACGCGTCCGCGAACACCGGGAACGACTCGTAAAGTTCACGCCCCATACCCAGCCGCTGACTGCCCTGGCCCGAGAACAGGAACGCCGTCCCGGGCCGGGAGCCGGCCGTGCCCGTGATGGCGGAGTCCCCTGCCGTGGCCGGGTCGTTCGCGGCCAGGGCGCGGAGTGCGGGCAGGAAGTCCTCCCGCAGCGTGCCGAGGACGGCGGCCCGGTGTTCCAGTGCCGCGCGCGAGGTCGCCAAGGACCGGGCCACGTCGGCCGGTTCCAGGGCGGGGTGGCGCTCGATGTGGTCGAGGAGGCGTGCGGCCTGCTCGCGCAGGGCCTCGGGGCCGCCGCCGGAGATCAGCCACGGGACCGGCCTCGGTGCGGGCCGCTCCTCTGCCGGTGCCGGGGGCTCCACGGGCGGCTGCTCGATGATGACGTGGGCGTTGGTGCCGCT
>NZ_JZWV01001499.1 GCF_000966975.1 Streptomyces katrae
GGCGAGGAGAGTTGTGAGGAGGGTTGTGAGGAGGGTTGTGAGGAGGGGCACATTCCGGCCGGGAACCCAAGGGGGCGGCCGGCCGTTCCGGGGGGTTGACGGGTGGTCCTCGGCGGTGGGAGTGGCGCGATGACGGGCAGGACCGTACGGGTCTGCGTGCTGGCCGGGGTGTGCTGCGCCCTGGTGGTCGCCGGGGTGGCCTTCGGCATGAACCGGATGGGGACCGTCGTCCGCGGGGACGCGGAGCAGGGGCGGTACGTGCAGGACACCGCGCTCGCCGACGGGGCCGCCGCCGCGGCCCTGGAGAAGCTGACCGAGGAACCCCCGCCCGTACGGGTCCTCGCGGAGGAGCCCTGGAAGGCATCCGACCCGCTCGAAGCCCGGGACGTGCCCGCCGAGCCGGCGATCGGGGCGCTGTTCTCCCCCGGGCTGGACTGGGACGACGACCACCACTGCTCGGGCAGCGTGGTGCACTCGGCCGGCGGGGACCTGGTCGTCACCGCCGCGCACTGCGTGTACGCGGGCGGGTTCCGGAACAACCTGGCCTTCGTGCCGGGGTACGAGGAGGGGAAGGCACCCTACGGGGTGTGGGTACCCACCCGGATCGACGTGGACCCGCGGTGGGTGCGGGACTCCGACCCCGATGCCGACGTGGCGTTCATACGGGTGCGCCGGGCCGGGCACCCCGGGCAGCGGCTGGAGGACGTCACGGGGGCGCACCCGATCCGCTTCGGCCAGCAGCTGCCGGTCCCGGCGCGGCTGGTGGGGTACCCGAACGACACCGAGCGGCCGCTGGGCTGCTCGAACACGGCCGTGGCCGACGGGCCGACGCAACTGCGCCTCGACTGCGCGGACGTGCCGAACGGCACCAGCGGCGGTCCCGTCCTGACCTCCGGGAACAGCCTGATCGGCGTCATCGGCGGGCGGGACGGGGGTGGCGACGAGACCACCTCGTTCAGCAGCTACTTCGGGGACGGCGTACGGGCCCTGTACGAGCGGGCCGTACGGGACTGAGGCCCGCGCGGCCGGCCGCCCGCCCCTGCGGGACCCGGCCCTACGGGGTGTGGGCGGGGTAGGGCGGGGCGTCGGGGGCGGTCGGCAGCCGCCACTTCGACAGGACGCGCAGCACCGTGCCCGGGGTGAGCAGGGCGGCCGGCGGGGTGGACAGGGAGAGGACGCCGAAGAAGGCGGACGAGAGGGCGGGGTCGGTGTTGGCTCCGGCCATGACGCGGGACATGTAGCGCTGGAGGATGCGGGTCGCCCGGTCGGGCGGCGGGCCCTCGGTCCACGGGTAGCGGAGGTCCTCGCTGGTGGCGATCTGCCAGGCCACGTCGGCGGCCGCCACGGTACGCCGCTGGAGGGCGCGGCACTCGGCGGGGATGCGCCGGGCCGGCAGGCCGGCCAGGGCCTGGTCCAGGGCGTGCGCCGCGGTGGCGGCGACGGTCATGCCGTGCCCGTACACGGGGTTGAAGCGGCAGGCGGCGTCACCGACGACGAGGAGTCCGTCGGGCCAGCGGTCCATCCGCTCGTAGTGGCGCCACTCGTTGGCGGTGGCCCGGAACCCGGTGGGCTCGGTGAGCGGTTCGCCGTCGCGGATGGCCTCGTAGAGGGCGGGGCTGCGCAGGGTGCGGGTGAACTCCAGGAACTCCGGGTCCTTCGTGGGCGGGGCGTGCTCGCCGTTGCCGACGAGGGTCGCCAGCCAGCGGCCGTCCTCCAGCGGCACCAGCACTCCGCCGCGCGGGCTGTCGGTGCGCCCCTGGAGCCGGGACCCGGCGGTGCCCGGGGCCGCGGGGAGGGCGTAGACGCGGCTGGAGTAGCCGAGGTGGGAGTCGTACCGGGTGACCTCGGGGGCGGGGTAGCCGAGGGCGGCCAGCCAGGCGGGGGCCCGGGAGGTGCGGCCGGTGGCGTCCACCACCAGCCGGGCGGCCAGCGGGGGCCGGTCGCGCAGGGTGACGCCGGTGACGGAGCGGCCGTCCGGTCCGGCGACGAGCCCGGTCACGAACCGGCCGCCCAGCACCTCGATGCGGCGGTCGCGGCGCACGGCCCGGCAGACCATCCAGTCGAGCAGCTCGCGGCCGGCGATCAGGACCCTGGCTCCGGGGACGGGCTGGAACCAGTCGGCCGGGCTGAGCCAGAGGAGGTCGCGCGGGGACTCCAGCAGGGCGGCGCCGGCGCCGGTCAGCTCGGCCGTGGTCCCGGGGAGCAGCCGCTCCATCACCTCGATGCCGCGCGACCACAGGATGTGCGCGTGCCGGGACTGCGGTACGCCGGGGCGGAACGCGGGGCCGGTTTCAGGGAGTTCGTCCCGGTCGAGGACGGTCACGCGGGGGAAGTGCTCCGCGAGGACCCGCGCCGTCAGCAGCCCGGCGAGCCCGGCCCCGAGGACCACGGCGTGGTCCTCGTCCCCGCCGTCCTCGTCCGGGTGGTGGGGGCCGGGGGCGTGACCCTCCGCGCGGGGGCGTTCGTGGGCGTCGTCCGAGCCGGCTGGGTGGTTGTCCGGAGTGTCGTCCATCTTCACGAGTGTGGGGTGACGCGCGGCGCCGGGGCAGGTTCCGTCC
>NZ_JZWV01001500.1 GCF_000966975.1 Streptomyces katrae
TGGTCAGCCTCTACGTCAACGACTTCAACACCGCCGCGCGTGCCGCTTACCGGCGGGTGGGGTTCCGTGAGGTGGGGGCGTTCATGAGCGTTCTGTTCTGAGGCGGGTGGGTGTCCGGCCGGAGGGTGTCCCGGTCGGCTGTGCCAATGCACCGCCGGGGGCGGCCGGTTTCGTCCGGGAAGCCGTTCCGGAGTGCCTGTACCCCGAAGTAAGGTCGGCCGCATGCTGCCTACCCACGGGGGCGACGACCCCGCACGGCCCGCCGGACTGCGCATCGGGCACCTCGACCTCGCCGGCCGCGTGGACGAAGCCCTGCGCGTGCAGGCCGTGGCCTTCGGGCTCAGCGAGGAGGAGGTCGGCATCCGGCGCTACATCGTCCAGCGCCACATGACCTGCCGCGGCGCCCGCGCACTGGGCGCCTTCACCGACGACGGGGCCCTCGCCGGCTTCGTGTACGGAATGCCCAACGACCGCGCGCACTGGTGGTCCACGATCGTCGAGCCCTACCTGAGGGCCACCGGCACCGAGCACTGGCTCGACGACTCCTTCGTGATCACCGAGCTGCACGTCCACCCCGGCTTCCAGGGCCGCGGCGTCGGCCGCGCGCTGATCACCCGGATCACCGACACCGCCGAGGAGCCGCGCTCGATCCTCTCCGCGATCGACACCGACAGCCCGGCCCGCGGACTGTACGGGGCCCTCGGCTACCAGGACCTGGCCCGCAGGGTCCACTTCCCGAGCGCGAGCCTGCCGTACGCGGTCATGGGCGCGCCGCTGCCGCTGCTCCGGGGCTGAAACCGGTACCCGGTCCGCGGCCGCCCGGATAGCCTCGCCGCATGTCAACGCAACACGTGCAGCGCATGTCCCGTCTGATGGCCAAGACCCTCCGCGAGGACCCGGCCGACGCCGAGACCCTCAGCCACCGCCTCCTCGTCCGCGCCGGCTACGTCCGGCGGAGCTCCGCGGGGGTGTGGACCTGGCTGCCGCTCGGCAAGAAGGTCCTCGACAGCGTCTCGCGCATCGTCCGTGAGGAGATGGACGCGATCGGGGCCCAGGAGGTGCTGCTGCCGGCGCTGCTCCCCAAGGAGCCGTACGAGGTCAGCGGCCGCTGGTCGGAGTACGGGGACCTGCTGTTCCGCCTCAGGGACCGCAAGGGCGCGGACTACCTGCTCGGCCCCACCCACGAGGAGATCTTCACCCTCGTGGTCAAGGACCAGTGCACGTCCTACAAGGACCTGCCCGTGATGCTGTACCAGATCCAGACCAAGTACCGCGACGAGGCCAGGCCCCGGTCCGGGGTGCTGCGCGGGCGCGAGTTCCAGATGAAGGACTCGTACTCCTTCGACGTGACGGAGGAGGGGCTGGCGGAGTCCTACCGGCTCCACCGCGAGGCGTACGTACGCATCTTCGAGCGGCTGGGGCTCGACCACCGGATCGTGTCGGCCGTGTCGGGGGCGATGGGCGGCTCGGCGTCGGAGGAGTTCCTCGCGCCGGCCGCGGCGGGCGAGGACACGTTCGTGGACTGCCCGGAGTGTGACTACGCGGCGAACACGGAGGCGGTGACCTTCGTCCCGGCGGCCGCGCCCGACACCGCCCCCGGGGCGATGGAGGAGATCCCGACCCCGGACACGCCCACGATCGAGACCCTCGCCGCCCATCTGGGTGTTCCCGCCTCCGCCACGCTGAAGAACCTCCTGGTGAAGGTCGACGGGGAGATCACGGCGGTGGGTGTGCCGGGGGACCGGGAAGTGGACCTCGGCAAGCTCGGGGAGCACTTGGCCCCGGCGGTGGTGGAGCTCGTCACGGCGGAGGACTTCGCGGACCGGCCCGACCTGGTACGGGGCTACGTGGGCCCGCAGGGGCTGGAGAAGGTCCCCTACCTGGCCGATCCGAGGGTCGCGCCCGGTACGGCGTGGGTGACCGGGGCCAACAAGCCCGACACGCACGCGCGGAACGTGGTCTGCGGGCGGGACTTCGAGGTGGACCGGTACCTGGACGTGGTCGTGGTGCAGCCGGGCGACCCCTGCCCGAACTGCGGGGCGGGGCTGCGGCTGGACCGGGCGATCGAGATCGGGCACATCTTCCAGCTGGGGCGGAAGTACGCGGACGCCTTCGGGCTGGACGTCCTCGGCCCGCAGGGCAAGCCGGTGCGGGTCACCATGGGCTCCTACGGCATCGGTGTCTCCCGGGCGGTGGCCGCGCTGGCCGAGCAGACGGCAGACGAACGAGGGCTGTGCTGGCCGGCGGAGGTGGCCCCGGCGGACGTCCACGTGGTGGCGGCGGGCAAGGCCGTCCCGCTGGCGCTGGCCGAGCGGGCGGCGGAGGCCCTGGCGGCTGCCGGGAAGCGGGTCCTGCTGGACGACCGCGCCGGGGTCTCGCCGGGGGTGAAGCTCACGGACGCGGAGCTGATCGGCGTGCCGTGGATCCTGGTGGCGGGACGCCGGTCGGCGGACGGGGTGGTCGAACTCCAGGACCGGCGGACGGGTGAGCGGGTGGAGCTGACGCTGGAGGAGGCGCTGGGGCGGGTGGGGCAGGGGACCTGCTC
>NZ_JZWV01001501.1 GCF_000966975.1 Streptomyces katrae
GCGGCGACGTCGGTCGCCGGGGCCGCGGGCCTCCGCCAGGGTGTCGTGTCGGTCACCGGGCGGCCGGCCCGTCGGCGGGCCGGCCGCCCGCGAGGCCGGTGGAGGGCAGGGCCCACCAGGCCGCGAGCCCGATGATCACACCGGTCAGGACCGTGGAGGGGCCGCCGATGTCCGCGTACAGGAAGTCGGTCAGCTGCCACACGAACAGTCCGGTCGCGATCAGCC
>NZ_JZWV01001502.1 GCF_000966975.1 Streptomyces katrae
GTCCGGTCGCGATCAGCCCGCAGTCCCGCAGCCCGTCGCCGGACCGTCCGGAGCCGCCCGGCCGTCCGCGGGGGCCGGACCCGCCGGAACCGCCGGAGGCCACGGCGCACCGGCGCAGGCCCGCGACGAGGAGGGCGGCCCAGCCGCCGGCGAGCGCCAGCAGTCCGACCAGCCCCTGTTCGCCGAGGATCAGCAGGTACATGTTGTGCGGGGACAGCAGGGGCTGCTTCATGAAGGCCTGGCCGGCGCCCGCGGTGTCGCTGCCGGAGGACAGTCCGAGCGAGGAGTGCCCGTCGCGGTGGGCGGGGAAGCCCTTGAGGCCCACCCCGACGGCGGGCCGCTCGCGCCACATCGACTCGGCGGCGGCCCACATCGTGTAGCGGTCGGTCACCGACTGGTCGGGGGCGCTGGAGACCTGGGTGATGGAGTTGAGGCGTTCGGCGACCATTTCGGAGCCCAGCCCGAGCCCGCCGACGAGGACCACGCCCAGCGCGGTCAGTGCCAGCACCACCGCCAGGGCCCGGCGGATCCCGGCCAGGCACATCACCAGCAGCGCCGCCGCGGCGGTGGCGATCCACGCGCCCCGGCTGAAGGAGAGCACCAGCGGGACCACGAGGGCCAGCGCGCAGCCCCCGGAGGCCCGCCGGACCTTGGCGGGCAGTCCCGGGGCGAGGGCGGCGGCGGTGGCGACGATCAGCCCGTACGCGACGACGGTGGCCATGCCCATGACGTCGCCGGGGCCGAAGGTGCCCACGGCGCGGATGTCCTCGCCCTGGTAGGAGGCCCCGGTGTGGGTGGCGTACTGCACGACCCCCACGGCGCCCTGCACCAGCCCGAGCACGACGAAGCACCCGGCGGCCAGCCGGAACTCCAGGGCGTCGCGGACCAGCAGCACCACGGCCGCCGGGACCAGCACGAACACCTGGAGGTAGCGCACGAACCCGGGCAGGGCGGCGTACGGGTCCCCGGCGGTCATCGTGGCGACGGCGAGCCCGATCCCCGGGGTCCCGAGCACGAGCACGCCCAGCGGGTTGAGCCTCCGCACCCGGCCGCGCAGGGCCTGGACGGCGCAGACGAGGGCGAGCAGCAGCGAGGCGGCGTCGGCGGGGCCGACCTTCCCGGAGGCGGTGGCGTCGCCGGCCGGGAGCGGGGCGAGGAGGAAGAGGACGGTCGCGGCGAGCGGCAGAAGCGGCCAGTGCCGGCGCAGCGCGGCGGCCGCGCCGGGCGGGCGTACGGGTCCGGGCAGGGCGAGGGTCATGGCTCAGCTCCCGCCCAGCCGGAAGCGGAAGAAGGAGGCGGCGGTGCGGGCCAGGATCCACAGGTCCTGCCAGAGCGACCAGGTGTCGATGTAGTGGTTGTCGAAGCGGGCCCGGTCCTCGATGGAGGTGTCCCCGCGCAGCCCGTTGATCTGGGCGAGGCCGGTGATGCCGACGGGCATCCGGTGGCGGGCCTCGTAGCCGGGGTGGACGGTGCTGAACTTGGCGACGAAGAAGGGGCGTTCGGGGCGGGGGCCGACCAGGCTCATGTCACCCCGGACGACGTTCCACAGCTGCGGCAGCTCGTCCAGCGAGGACTTGCGCAGGAAGGAGCCGACGGGGCTCATCCGGCGGTCGCCGGCCACGGTCCAGCGGGTGGCAGACTCGTGCTCGTCGGCGCGCAGGGTGCGGAACTTCAGCAGGGTGAAGGGGCGTCCGTAGAGGCCGACGCGTTCCTGACGGAAGATCACCCCGGGTCCGTCGGAGAGCCGTACGGCCAGGGCGCAGGCTCCCATGACGGGGGCGGCGGCGAGCAGGGCGAGCGCGGCCAGGGCGGAGTCGATGATCCGCTTGACGGACCGCTCCAGGGGCCGGGCGGGGCGGGGCAGCAGGGGCTGGACGGCGTATCCCCACAGCTGGTCGGCGGGGTGGGCGACCCGCATGCCGGTGACCTTGGCGGTGCCGGCGGGGTCGGCGAGCCAGAGCCGGCAGCCGTGGTCGTGGAAGAGGCGGACCAGTGCGGCGGTGCGCTCGTCGGCCTCGGGCGGGCGGGTGAAGACGGCGCAGCGCACGGAGTTCTGGATGACGGCGCGGCGGACGTCCTCGTGGGTGGCGAGGACGGGGAGCTGGCCGCCCTCCCCGGCGGCGGGGTCGGCGGGGTCGGCGATCCCGACGGGCCGCAGCCCGTACTCGGGGCGTCCGTGCAGGGCGGCGGCGACCGCGCCGGCGCCGTCGGCGGGGCCGACGACGAGCGTGGAGACGGGACGGCGGACCGCCGAGCGGCGCCACAGCCGGTGGACCAGCCCGCGCCCCGCGCAGGCCAGGACGGTGTGCAGACAGACGGCGGCGAGCAGGGCGTTCCAGGGGAGGGCCCGCGCGGGCGCGGCGGCGGCGAGGACGGCGGCGGCCCCGCACCACAGGGCGGCGGTCCGCCCGGCCAGGGCGGGCAGTTCGAGCAGGGCGGAGGGGGCGAGGCGGGGCCGGTAGAGGCCGCCCTGTGCCTGGAGGGCGGCGTTGGCGGCGGCGAGCAGGACGGCGGCCGCCGCCGTGGCC
>NZ_JZWV01001503.1 GCF_000966975.1 Streptomyces katrae
CGATCCGATGATCTGAAAGAAACGGCCTAGCAGGACGGCCGGGCGGATCACCGCAGGCGGCCTTGGCCAGGTCACGCCTCGGCGCCAGGCTCGGGGCGGGGCTTTCGAAGGCGGGTGAACTCCTTCGCCCGTTCAACGCGTGAGCGGTTCGGGCCGCCCGTCGTCGTGCACCGGGCATCAGCACCCTGGCCGCAGTCAGGACAGGTCACCTCATACATCCGCCACGGGGGCGGCGGCTTCGGCTGGTTCCTCTGCCGTTCAACCGCCTTCGCGATGGCCGGGTCCGCCCGGCGCAGCGCGACGGCCTCCTGGCGCGCGGCGAGCGCACGGCAGTAACCCTCGGACGACTCCCTGGTCTTCGCCGGATCGGCGGGCACGGTCGGGGCCAGGTCTGCCGGGGCGACGTCGGCCGGAGCGGAGACGGGCGCGGGCGGCAGGATCGGCAGGGAGATCACGACGGTGCGGCCCGCCGCCGTGTTGGCGGCCGTGATGACGCGGGTCTGCTCCAGGCGGGCCTTCGTCGCCCAGGCCGACGACTCCGGGCACACCGTGAGCCGGCCGGAGTCCGTGTCGAGGGCCACGGTGGCGACGTGCCCGGCGAGCTCGGGGGCGATGGCCGCCCACCGCTCCCGCAGCGTCGCGCCGACGGCCGGGAGCTCCCAGGCTTCCAGGACCGGCGCGCGGGTGAGCTCCTCGAGGACGAGCTCCTGGTCGTCCTCGATGCCGGCGCACTCCGGCTCCGCAGCGGGAGCGACGACGGCGACCGGGCTCGGCGCGGGAATCGCGACCGGAGCGACCGGAGCCATCGGCACGGCACGGCCGGGACGTCGTCGGCCGGCTGCGCGGCCGCGGCTTCGGCGCGGTGGGCCTTGGCGGCGACCTGGCGGGCGCGGACCTGCTCCCACTTGTACTCGCGGGCCCACCCCTGGGCGGTCACCCTCTCGCGCAGCTGCCGGTCGGCGGCCGCTCGGCGCTCGTCCGCGGAGGCCCCGGGCATCGCGGCGTCCACGGTGGCCGCGACCGCGTGGCGCTGGGCGCGGCGGTCGGCCTGCCGGTCCTCGCAGCGCGGGCAGTCCTGGCCGGAGTCGAGCAGCATCCGGTCGTCACATCTGGCGTCGCCGCACTGCTGACGCTGGGGCAGGCCACGGGCCAGCAGCCAGCCCACCGGGTCGGTGATCGGGCCACCGGTGCGCAGCTGCTCGTCCAAGCGCCGCACCAGCCGCCGTGCGAGCACCTGCGGGGCGTCCGTACGGCCCGCGAAGCCCTTCACCCGGGTCAGTTCGCTGCGGGCGGCGGCCTCCACCAGGCGGCGGTCGGCCGCACGATCCAGCCGCGCCACACCAGGTCCACCGGAGCCTGGACGGCCCGAAACTTCTTCGGCGACAGAGGCACCCTCCTCCCCCGTTGCTGCCTGCCCTGGCCGAGCGTCAGGGCCGCTGCTGGGCGGACACTGCGTTGATGGCTGCCTTCCATCGGGTCAGGCCTTCTGCAGGCAGCTCGCCGGGTGAGAAGACTCGTGCTGCCTGGAGGTTGGTGAGGGCAGATCCGTCAGGGAAGCGTTCGAGGAATCCTCGTGCTGCCAGTCGTGAGGCGAGGTTGTCGATCCCGCTTCGAGACCGGTCTGTGACGGCAGTCAGGGCCACCAGAATCGCGGGGTTGGTGACATGGTCGAACATCTCGGGGCCTTCTTGGCCGATGGCGACCTCGTGTAGCGCGCCGAGTTCTTCGTGGTGGGTGGCCAGTGCGCGGGCTACGGAGAGGCGGATTCCGAGGATCAGTCCGGCGAGGTCCCCGCTTCGAAGGGGGTGGTAGATCCAGTCGTCATCTTCGGGGATCTCGTGCCGCTGCGGCATGGGCCCGTTCAGGCGGTTGAACTGCCGTTGCGCGTCGCGGGAGCGAGGTCGGTGGATGCTTCGGTCCTCACCAGTGCGTGGACCGGTGATGTAGGTGCACGGCTGCCGCGGACCGCTGAAGCAGGTCTCGCAGACAACGGCCATCGGG
>NZ_JZWV01001504.1 GCF_000966975.1 Streptomyces katrae
CAGACAACGGCCATCGGGTCTGGTGCCGCCGTCACCGCAGGCGGCTCGGCATTCTGGCTGCGGCCTGTCGAGGACATCGCGCTTTCACCGATCCCACCTTGCTGAGCGTAATCAACCCGTCACTAGAGGCCAGCCTAGTGCTACAGCGGGTCGGCAGCCGGTCAGGGGCGGCGGCGGTTCAACGGAGCCCATCGGAGAGTGTTGCGGTTCCCCGTTCGGTACTCGTGGTGATCGACTTCCATGCGTGCCTCGACGGTCTGGGGGCTGGTGCGGTGCACGACGAGGGTGGGCTTGCAGACGTCTGTCATCACCATGGCGGGATGGTCGATATGCAGCCACTTCCCCATGCGGCGGGAGAGTTCCGGTGTGTGGTCGACGACGGTGGTGAACAGCATGGGGAGGTCGATTCTGATCTCTCTGACGGACCACATCAGCTTGTCCGCCCATGATTCGGGCTCGTAGTCCGGGTCGTCGTAGGGGTCGTCAATGACGTCGTCCCAGTCGGACGGCGGCTGAGGTGTGGGGCTGATGCGTTCGTAGCGTTCGATGACTACGAAGGCAGGCAGCTCGCCGTTGATCCGCAGCTTTGCACGGTTGTTCACGTCCGCTGGTGTGGGGTTGGGCGCCTGCTCGACGGCCAGCCAGCCGGGTGTGTCCTCTGGTGGGTATCCGGTGTACAGCACCGTAGGGACCCCGGCTTTCGCGGCGTGGACGGCGATGTCCCTGCCGACCTTGGCCTCGCGGCTGCCGCGCTGCGCGATGATGCCGACCTTGTGGCGGAAGTTCAGCTCGGCGAGCTCGGTCAGGTCAGGCCAGGGTGTGGGGATGAGGTCTTGGGTCTCCATGGTTCGCCTGAGTGGTTCCGGAAGCCCGTTGAACCTGTTCGGCGCTGGGGGTTGCTCGTGGGTCATCGCGTTGGTCCTCCCTGTGCCGGGTTTGGATCGGGCTGCGAGGTCGGGCAAGGCCCGGTGCGGGGTCAGGGTTGTGCCATGTCCACGAAGCGGGAGTAGTGGCCCTGGAAGGCGACAGTGATGGTGGCGGTGGGGCCGTTGCGGTGTTTGGCGACGATCAGGTCGGCTTCCCCGGCGCGGGGGGACTCCTTCTCGTAGGCGTCTTCACGGTGGAGGAGGATCACGACGTCGGCGTTGTCCTCCAGTGCCCCGGAGTCCCTGAGGTCGCTGATCTGTGGCTTCTTGTCGGTTCGCTGCTCCGGCCCGCGGTTGAGCTGCGAGACGGCGACGACGGGAATGTCGAGTTCCTTCGCGAGGAGTTTGAGGCAGCGGGCGATCTCCGAGATCTCCTCGTAGCGGGAGGAGAAGGGCCGGGTGCCGTAGGTGAGCATGTGCAGGGCGTCGACCACGATCAGAGCGATGTCGCGCTGGCTGCGCAGACGGCGGCACTGGGCGCGCAGGTCGGTGAAGGTGGCGTAGGCGCTGTCCTGGATGTAGAGAGGGGCAGCGCTGACGTCGGGCATGCGCCTTGCCAGCCGGGTCCAGTCGTCGTCGGTCAGCGTGCCCGCGCGCATGTGGTGCAGGGCAACGCGGGCTTCTGCCGCCAGGATCCGCATGGTGACTTCTGTCCGGCGGAGCTCGAGCGTGAAGAGGGTCGAGGGCAGGTTGGCCTTGATGGCGGCCGCGCGCAGGAAGTCGCCGGCGAGCGTGGACTTGCCCATGGCGGGTCGGCCGGCGAGGACGATGAGCTGACCGGGCTGGAGGCCTCCGGTGAGCAGGTCCAGGTCCTGGAAGCCTGTGGGGACACCGGCGAGGGTCGCCTTGCGGCTACCGATGGCCTCGAGCTCGTCCAGGGTGTCCTCGAGCACGTCCCCGATGCTGAAAGCCGGGGGCAGGCTGCCCGGCCGGCTTGTCGTGGCCGCCAGGATCTCGGCCTCGGCGGCATTCGCCACCTTGTCGACGTTCTCAGGACTGGCTTCGGCGACCAGGTTCTCGATGTGGATGGCAGCCGTGTGCAGCCTTCGCAGGCGGGAGGTGGCCTGGACCCGTTCGGCGTTCCGCGCCCAGTCCTTGCCAGACGCAGTGCTGACCAGACTGTTGACGTAGGCACGGCCGCCCGCCCGGTCCAGCTGGCCGGCTTCTTCAAGGTGCGCGCACACCGTGAAGGGACTCGGCGCCTTCTCCGCGGCGTACAGGGCGAGGATGCTGTTGTAGATCAGCTCGTGTGCCGGCCGGTAGAAATCGTGGCCGTGCAGGATCTCGACGACATCGGCGATGGCATCGGTCGAGACGAGCATGGCCCGCAGCACAGCCTTCTCGGCTCGGAGGTCATGAGAAACCGGTTCCGGCTCGCCCTCGTCGTCGGACATTGCGGTATCCCCCCGTCAGCCGTGTGGGGCACAGCGTAGTGGCTGCGCCACGCCGGCACGGACTACGCGTCTGGATCATTCCTCCTGTCAGCGCGCCAGGCCCGTGCTCGTCTCAGGGCCTCGGCATGCACCCGCGTGGCCTCGGCCCGGCCGAACTCCTGATGCTCAGACATCAAGGGTCGTACTGGTTCGCGCGGTACGGCGG
>NZ_JZWV01001505.1 GCF_000966975.1 Streptomyces katrae
GGTTCGCGCGGTACGGCGGCGCTCTGCCGCCGTACCGCGCCGGTCACAGCTTCATCGTCCTGCCGATTCCGCAACGAACGATGGAGAACCCTCGTCGGCTCATCAAGGCTGGTCAGTGTCAGCAGAGGGCCTGGCTGCGCCTTCAGGACCCGGACGAAGCGCACGCTGTTCTCACCCAGTTCCTGGTTCAAGCGCTGCATCAGCAGGGGTGCCAGCAGTCTGGCCTGGGTCTCCCAGGCCCGGGAATCGGGCTGCAGGACAAGTTGTCCGGCTTCGAAATGGACCACCGGAAGGCGCAACGCCAGGTCCGGACCCATGATCTCCGGCCAGCGGGCGAGGAGGTCCGCTTGCGCCGGACCGGCCCACCCGCGTTCCTGCAGAACCTCCCGGAGCGCACTTCGGAAGTCCACGAGGCCCCCCGCGCTGCTTGGGGGCCGCTTCCGTCGTGCCGCAGGGGTCGGAGACCCCCTTCGCCGACCTGCGTCCTCCCGCGCCTGCCGGAGCACAAGCGCTGCGAGGTTCGTCGAATTCGGCACTCGCGCGACGTTACGGCCATACGTGGTCACGACGTTGCCCCCCTGGTGAGACTCAAACCCCACACTAGGCCCCCGCGAGCGACCTTTCGGGGAGCGGATCAGGAGACCCCTGCCCTTGGCCGAAGCCTCATTGTCGACAACCTTCAACCGCGGCCGCAGCTGCCAGGATCCAGCCAGCGGTCCCGGAATCGGTTCGGCTCTCGCGGTTTCACCGACAGAGGGTGCGCGACGCTCTACGAATGGATTCGTGACTACGCCTGCTCCGTGGGACAGAAGCAGCCAGTTGCCGCAGTCCATGCGCCTTCACCCGCACGCCTTCGAAGGCGCTACGCGGCGACAACGTGGGCCGCTGCCTGTACTGCTTCAACCGGATCTGGTGGTTCGACCGGGCTGATGGCGGCCGTATCCCCCTCATCCCCAAGCAGTTCCCCGCGGCTCGCGTCCCTGCCCACGTCCGATGGAACGTCGACGCCGGCCTCGCGCGAGCAGGATCCAACGGCGACACCTGCTGGATTCCCCATCCGGTTGTGTGCCCCGGGCTGGAACACGAGGAGTTCAAGGATCCAGGTCTGGCCGACTTGTACCGCCAGTCCTCGCTGAACATGCAGGCCGCCATCCGCGAGGCGCTTCAGCGCTCCCCTGGTGGAGACGGAGGACGAGGAGACCGTAGCGGAGACGCCGAGCAGGTTGCCGTGTCAGGACGTGACGCCTACCACTCCGTGTACTTGGTGGCCCACGACCATCGACGAACTCCTGTGCGTAGCGCAGGCCCACGCCTCGGGCGAACTCTGCGCCAACCCCATCGTGGATCCACACGTGCTCTACCAGGGCGAATGGCGGAACAGTAAGTCCCGCACCCCCGAGGGTGGGCCAGGGGCCCTGGCTTGTGGGAAGGCCAGACGATGTGGGTCTGGAGCCTGAACGCCACCAGCTATCAGAAGAGCGTGCGCTGGCGCAGTCAACGGTGCTCCGCACACAGTGTCGGCAGCACCGCGCCAGACGCCCACCCGCGCGAGTGTGGCACTTCGACACGATCCGCCACGGTCACATCCGCCACGTCAGACCGGCCTACCTCATCAGCGCGGCGGGGTCATCCCCGCGGGTGCGGGGAGCAGGGCGGGTTCGTCGAGGTCGTCGACCCGGCCGCGGGGTCATCCCCGCGGGTGCGGGGACCAGGCATGGCCGCCGTGTCCGTCTACCTGAACCGAGGGGTCATCCCCGCAGGCGCGGGGAGCAGAGCACCAGCTTCAC
>NZ_JZWV01001506.1 GCF_000966975.1 Streptomyces katrae
CCCAACCGCCCCCATCGCGAAGGAAGCCCCCCATGCCCTACGCATCCGTCACCGCCCCCGGCGGCACCCTGGCAGCCACCGGTCTCGCCACCGGCCAGCTGTGGCTCGTCGGCGCAAGCGTCGCCACCGTAGTCCTCGGAGCACTGCTGGTACGACTGACGTTCCGCCGGGGGAAGGGACCGGTGCACCAGTGACCCCCCGCCCCGACACCTCCGCCACGGCCCGGCCCACCGGTGCCGCGGCCGGACCCGCCCCCCTCCGCACGCCTCAGGCGCCTCCGGCCCCGACACCCTTCCCGACCGCCGCGACGGAGCCGCCCCGCGCCCGCCACGTCCGCCCCCGGACCCTGGTCCTGCTTGCTGTCATACCCCTCACCGCCTTCCTCGCCTGGGGCGCCGCCCACGCGGCGAGCCTCGTCGCATCATGGACCGGCGGCCAGCCCGGGGGCATGGCCCTGGCCTGGCTGGTCTCCTTCCTGCTGCTGTGGTGGGTTCCCCTGTCCTGGCTCGAACGCCCCAGGACGGCCCCGCCCGCAGCGCGTCCCGCCCTCGACGCCCTCACCGTCACCGTCCAGATCCCCGTCTACAACGAGGACCCCCAAGCCCTGCGCGCCTGCCTCGACTCCGTGCTGCGCCAGACCCGACCCGTACAGAGGATCCGCGTCGTCGACGACGGATCGGTCGACGACGACGGCAACCCCTTCACCTATGACGACGTCCGCGCGGAACTCCTGCGGCACACCCGGGCCCCCAGCACACCGGAAGTCACCTGGAACCGCACACCCAACCGGGGGAAACGCCATGCCCAGATGACCGTCCTCGCCGACGACGACGCCGACGTCTTCGTCACCCTCGACAGCGACTCCGTCCTCGACCCCCACGCGGTCGAAGAAGGCCTCAAGCCCTTCGCCGACCCCAAGGTCACCTCCGTCGCCGGCCAGGTCCTCGTCCTCAATCACGACGCCAACGCCCTGACCAGGATGATCAACCTGCTCTACCTGCCCTTCACCCGCGGACTGCGCAGCGCCCAGTCCGTACTCGGAAGGGTCACGATCAACTCCGGCACCCTCGCCTTCTACCGGGCGGACATCGTCAGGGGTGCGGCCGGGGTGTACGAGAACGAGACGTTCCGCGGCCGGCCCATGCAGATGAACGACGATTCCATGCTGACCTTCTACGGCCTGCTGGCGGGAGACACCGTCCACCAGCCCTCCTCCCTGGTGTTCACCCTCGCCCCGGAACGGCCCGGCCACTACCTGCGCCAGCAGATGCGCTGGATGCGCGGCACCACCGTGCGCCACCTGTGGTGGCTGCGCTACCTCCCCGCCACCGGCATCGTCTTCTGGACGACCGTCGCCGAATACGTCCACATCCTGCTCGGCCTCGCCATCCCCGTGGCGGTCCTCGCCCAGCCGGACCTGCGCGGCCACCGGGGAACACTGCTCCTCTCCGGCCTGGTCATCGCGACCGCGATGAGCTACCTGATGGCCCTGCGCCTGTTCACCGTGCGACGCTCGGACATGACCGCACGTCAGGCCCTCCTCCTGTTCGCCCTGGCTCCCGTGGCGGCCCTCTGGCGCGCGGTCGTCCTGCGGCCGATGTACCTATACGCCATGGCCACCTGCCACCGCATCAACCGCTGGGGCACCCGAACCACCGTCGAGGTCGGCCTGTGACCGCAGGCCGTCGGCCGGCGATACCCGCGACATCCCCGACGACGTTTTACCGGCCGCGGCGGGAGTTGGCCGAGCCGATGCCGCAGCTTCTGCGAGACGATCGGCACCCGGGGGTTGTTCACGGTCGAGGTCGCCCCGCCGTCGTGACGCCGGGCGGCACCGGAGGCCGAGGGCCTCGGGCTCAGGTGTGGGGCAGCCATTCGGTGGTGAAGTCCGCGTGGTCGCGCGTTCGGCGGGCGCGTTGTTCGAGTAGGCAGCGGAAGCCGGCGATATGGACTCTGTCGCTGATCTTGTGAACTCGTGGGGTGGTTAGGTTCTGAGGAGCATCCGGGTTCGGAGGAGGTCGAGTTTGGCTCGGCACTGCCGCAACGAAGGCAGGTGGCTGTCGTGGAGCTCTGGAGCTCTATCCAGTCAGGACATCCCCGCCTCGTCGTCGCGGTTTGGGCGGTGCCGGTGCTGGAACTGTCTCTTATACACATCTCTGAGCGG
>NZ_JZWV01001507.1 GCF_000966975.1 Streptomyces katrae
TGCCGTGGTTCCCACGGCGGCGTCTGCAACGCGCCGTTCGTACCGACCGTGCACTGCCAGGACAGCGAACTACGCCGCGGGCACCTCACCGCGTCGGCTCGGGCCGCGTACGAAACGTGACCACACCCACGCCCCACAAGCTCGGCTCCACCAGAAAACCCGCAGATGCAGCAATAACCGTACCAAATCCCCGGAATCGCACACCCAGAAGCTGCCCAGCTCAACTGCCCCATCACAAGATCAGCGACAGAGTCCGTTCACGCGTACACCGGCACGGGGTGACGACGGTTCCCCTGTACTGCGCCGAGGGCATCGCGCTCCTGGCGATGGTTCACCCATCGGCATCGCGAGGGTGGCCAGGGCCGCGGTCATGAACGGGCGACGCCGCCACCCCGACTTCCCCGCCCCGGTGGCCGGCACGGACGTGCACTCGCAGTTCGAAGCCGCCAGGT
>NZ_JZWV01001508.1 GCF_000966975.1 Streptomyces katrae
CGGCCCGGCTCCTGGCCCACTACAAGATCGAAGTACCTACGGGCCGACGGTCGCCACGCTGGTGATGGCGGGGGCAGGGGGAGCTGTGCGCCGGTTCCGCCTCGACGACCGGCGTCTGGTCCTGGCCGAGGACGCGGCCAGTTCGACCGCCGCCACGCTGTGGCCTGACCGCCGGCCAACGACAAGAGGCAGCGTGCCTCTGCGCGAGGCCGGGAACTGCCCTCGATGACCGGCTGGGACAAGGCGAACCCCGCGCGGCGGGCCGAGCTGACCGACCGCTCACCACCAGAGCCATAGATGTCGCATATGGACACATTGGTCGAATACCTCTACTCCGCTGCTCTGCTGGCCCCGAGGCTGGGTCCAGCACCCTCGCACGACACCACCTAAGGGGTTACATAGTGCTGAAGTACATGGCCGCGATCGCCACTGCTGCCGCGATGGCTCCGGCAACCCTCGGAGCCACGCCTGCGGTGGCGGGTGAAGCACTCGACGCGGCCGTGACCGTACCCGACCGGAGCCCGGCGGAGGACTCGACTAACGACGTTACGGATCTGTCCGAGGACGCGGCAGGGAACGCCGAGCCTCTGGTCGGCAGGGCAGCCAAGTCTGCGACGGAACGCGGCGTCCCGGTGCCGGACGAGCCGACCGCGAAGCCTGCAACCGAAGAGGAGCCCTCCAACCTCGAGACCGCGGACGTGACACCGGGAATTGGCGGGAAGTCCGACCTTTCCAGGGGGAGGAGTGACCGTCGCCCGGTCCTCCAAATCATAGACAAGCAGTTCAAAGTGGAAGCCGGTGGGAAATGGGCGGAGTTCACCACCACCTTGGACAACTCCGAAGGTAATCGCGGAGACGAAACTGCCTACAATTTCACCGTGCGCATCAGTCCCACTACAGGAACAGAAGGCGAGCTTCGGGAAGGAGACTTTGAGGTGCAGTACTTCCGTAATGGCACGTGGCATGACGCGGAGCTCACCTATCGGCCGGACGGGAGCGGCAAGCTGGAAGTGACCTTTGCGGACAACAGCCTTCCGGTGGAGTTGATCACCCACAGGTTCCGCTTCCGCGTCAGCAAGAGCACCTCCGTCTCCTCTGCAGACATCTTCAACTTGGTTACCTATATCGACCGCGAAACCGGCAAAGCAATCGCGCAGGATAGCCGCGCGTTCCAGACGGACATTGCGCCCCTCAGCGGTGAGGACCTGTCTCTTATACAC